>JANWZC010000219.1 GCA_025054975.1 Raineya sp. | reverse complement strand
TTGGAGATGTAAAAATGCAAAAAGAAAGTTATTATGCTCCCGAAAAAAAACGAAAAAAACGCTACTATGGAGATTTACCCAAAGGTTATAGTTATGATGAAAAAGAAGTGATGATTTTTTTTCTTTCTCAAAAAGCCAAAGAAATGGGAGCTGATGCTATCATGAACCTGAATTATCAAGTTTTTGTGAGTCAGGACAAATATGGTTATGATTTGAGAGCCGTAGCCATCAAATACAAATAAAACTTTGCAATTTCAACCTTGAAACGTTTAATAGGAAAATGAAAGTAGCAATTATTGGTGGTGGATTAGCAGGTAGTTTGTTGGCAGTGTATATGGCTCGCCGAAATTATGAAGTTCATGTCTTTGAAAAGCGTCCCGACAGCCGAAAAGTAGGTTACGAAGGTGGGCGTTCTATCAATTTAGCTCTTTCGCATAGAGGCATTAGAGCCTTGCAGGACTTGAATATTGCCAATGAAATTTTACCTTTGGCTATTCCTATGCGAGGACGTATGATACACGATTTGCAAGGTAACACTACTTTTTTGCCTTACGGCAAAGATGAAACTGAATACATCAATTCTATTTCACGAGGCGGCTTGAATGAAGCGTTAATGAATATTGCTGAAAGACACCCCAAAGTTAAGTTTTATTTTGAGTGTCCTTGTTTGGATGTTGATTTTGAGCAAACTATTGCTTATTTCAAAGAATTCAATTTTCAGGCAGATGTAATTTTTGCCACCGATGGAGCAGGTTCAGTAGTAAGGCAAAAAATGGTTCAAAAAGGCTTTTGCCAAGATAATACCGATTTTTTGGCTCACGGCTACAAAGAATTAGAAATCCCTGCGGGTCTAAACGGAGAATTTTTGTTGGATAAACATTCTTTACATATTTGGGCAAGGGATTCTTTTATGCTTATTGCCTTGCCCAATTTAAATGGTAGTTTTACGGTTACGCTTTTCTTGCAAAATGAAGGAGACGAAAGTTTTGCCTCTTTGAACACCCCTCATAAAGCAAGAGGATTTTTTCAAAAATATTTCCCTGATGCTCTTGCCCTAATGCCTGATTTTGAAGAGGATTTTTTCCGTAATCCTGTGGGGCTGTTAGGTACGCTGAAAAGTTATCCTTGGAAGGCTCATAGAACTTTACTTTTGGGCGATGCCGCTCATGCCATTGTGCCTTTCTACGGACAAGGCATGAATGCTTCTTTTGAGGATTGCTATCTTTTGGACAAATTGATTGACAAGTACAATCAAGATTGGGAAAAGATTTTTGAGGTTTATCAAAGCACTCGCAAGAAAGATACCGATGCCATTGCTGATTTAGCTTTGGAAAATTTTATTGAAATGCGTGATAAAGTTAATGATGATGAATTTCAAAAAATGCGAAAATTAGAGTATTTACTAGAAAACACTTATGCCGATTATCATTCCAAATACTCTATGGTTACTTTTCACCCTGAAATTCCCTATTCAGTGGCAAAAATTTTGGGCAATCGGCAAAATGAATACCTTTTAAGCCTTTGCCAACAATGTAAAGACATTCACGAGATTTCTTTGCAAGAAGTCTATCAAAATCTTAAAAACTTACAAATGCAAGTTGCAGAATAGTCTTTGTAAAATTTCAATGAAATTTGCTTGCAAACAAGAAAAAACTTTGTAGCTTGCCAAAAAATATAATTGCCAATTACTATTTATGAAACGCTGTAAAATAAAGTTGGGCTACTTTGTTTTGAAAGAATGTGGGGCGATAGCCGTAGCACAATGCAATAGATGTCAAGGATACTTTTGCATAAAACACCTTCACGGCGAATTGGAGGCTATTAAGGGCTTAGAGCCTGATAGAGAAACAGGTATCATTAAAGCTAAAAAAGAAGAAAGAGAAATTTTGTGTGTGCAATGCTTTGCCAGAAGTCAAAAACAGACTCTTCAAACCTCCTCCGACTACACCTATTATGACGATTGGTTTTGGTATTTTATTATGCGAGATAGCTTTTACAGAAGTAGCCACTACAAGCCATTTTCCGAAACCGAAAGCAAAAGTATGAAAGAAAAAAACGAAGAATTTGTTGATGAAACTCAAGAAAATAGTTTTTTGGATAGCTAATTTTTAACCCTCAAAAATTATTTTTATGGCAAACGGAAAAAATGCACTTGTTACAGGAAGTACCAGCGGTATTGGCTTGGGAATAGCCAAAGCCCTTGCACAAGCAGGCTATAACGTAATGCTCAATGGACTTGTACGGAATGATGATGAGCGTAATGCTGCCGAAAAAATAGCCCAAGAGATTGCTTCACAATACAGCGTAAAAACGCTCTTCAACCCCGCCAATATGATGAAGCCTGAAGAAATTAGGGCTATGGTGGCACAAGCCGAACAAACTTGGGGTAGTGTTGATGTACTTGTCAATAATGCAGGTATTCAATTTGTTTCTCCCATTGAGGATTTTCCCGAAGATAAATGGGATGCTATCATTGCCATTAACCTAACTGCTGCTTTCCATACGAGCAAAGCCGTCTGGAAAGGCATGAAGGCTCGTGGTTGGGGCAGAATTATCAACATTACTTCGGCTCACGCCTTGCAAGCGTCTGAATTCAAATCGGCTTATGTTGCCTCTAAACACGGTGTAACAGGACTTACCAAAACACTTGCTTTGGAAGGAGCTACTTGCGGAATTACTTGTAATGCGATTTGTCCGGGCTATGTGCTTACTCCATTAGTAGAAGGGCAAATCCCCGACCAAATGAAAGCTCATAACATGACACGCGAGGAAGTCATCCAAAAAGTAATGCTTTACAAACACGCTATCAAAGATTTCGTAACCGTAGAACAAATCGGAGCTTTGGTGGTATTTTTAGCTTCCGATGCTGCTAAACTTATCACAGGAGCCTCTATACCCATAGATGGAGGCTGGTCGGCTCAATAAAAAAATATTTTTTCTCAAAGCAAAAGCCTCAAGCAAGAGGCTTTTTTGTTTGGAAATTATTCTGCATAAAGATTTGTTGTAGAATAGCTAACTCAACAAAATTTTTGTAACTTTACCTCAAAATCTTGCTTTATGAAAAAATATTGCTTTTTGCTGACTTTTCTACTTGTTTCAAGATATGTTTCTGCACAACAAAATGTCCCTTTCACGTTGGAAGACCGAGACCGACTTATCAAAATTGAACAAAAACTCGCAGAAATGGAAAAACGTTTTGATGAACGGCTCTCTCAAATGGAAAAACGTTTTGATGAACGTTTTATACAGATGGAAAAACGTATGGACGAAATGCGAGCCGATATGAATGCCCGCTTTGAGCAACAATACACTTTTTTTTGGATTTTTGCGTCTATCTTTACAGCAATGCTTGTGGCAGTTTTTGGCTTTGCCTACTGGGATAGAAAAACTTACCTGAAACCTATTGAAAACAGAGTAGCTTTACTTGAAAAACTTGCTGAAAATGAACTCAAAAGTAAAGAAACTTCTCCAAATGTTTGGGCAGTTCTAAAAGATTTTGCTAAAATTGATAGCCGATTGGCTGAAATTCTGAAACAATACAATATCCTCTAACTCAAAACTTTACTATTTATGAAAAAAATCCTCAAAAAAACACTTATTGGAATAGGTATCTTTTTGATACTGCTTATAGGTTTTGCAATTGCAGTACCTTTTCTGTTCAAAGATAAAATCAAGGCAGAAATTGATAAGCAAATTGCCTTGTACGTAGATGCCCAAGTCAATTTCAAAACCGAAGATTTTAGTTTGAGTGTGTTCAAAAATTTTCCTCACGTTACAGCTTCACTGAATAATTTTAGTATCGTCAATAATGCTCCCTTCAAAGGAGATACATTGCTTTCAGTGGGTTCGTTTGGTATCACAGTGGATTTATGGAGTTTGTTCGGTGAAAAAATGAAAATCAATAAAATTTCACTTATCAAGCCTCGTATTTTTGCCAAAGTCAATAAAGAAGGTAAAGCCAACTGGGATATTGTCCGCCCCCAACCCATAGATACCACAAAAAAAATTCAAGATACCACCTCCAAATTTAGCCTTGCTATACAAAAATGGGAAATCAAAGACGGCTTCATTGTGTATGACGACAGAACGCTACCGACCAAAGTCAAAATTG
>JANWZC010000218.1 GCA_025054975.1 Raineya sp. | reverse complement strand
GATTTTTCAAAAAATCTACAATTTCTTTGATTTCTTCTTTGGCTTCATCAAGACCTGCCACATCATCAAAAGTAACATTCACTTTGTTCTCGGCATCGAAAAGAGTGGCACGAGAGCGTCCTATGTTGAAAAGATTTCCACCTCCTGCACCGCTTGCCATTCTACGCATTAGTAGCCAAAAACCAAAAATCAACAGAAACAGAAAGCCCCATTGCATAAAAATAGCTCCATAATTTGAGCGTTCATCAAAACGTAGTAAGGCTTTCTGTTGGCGGATAGGCTCACGATATAATTCTACGAACTTATCAGCCGAAGGAATACGAAACCAAAAATGAGGTCCTTTCAAGATGCTGGCTTGAGAGCGTTGTTTGAGCAAACTGCCATATTTTTGAGCTTCAATTACCTCTCTTTTAAGCGTAATTTCTACTACTTTTTCATCTGCATACACCACAATTTCGCTTATGTCTCCTTGATTCAGCATAGTTTCAAAACTATCAGGGGAAGTTTCTACTGCTGAATAGCTTCTACTAAAATATACCACACTCAAAACAATAGCTATCAGCGTGAAAACCAACCACATCTGATAATTAGGATTAGGATTTTTAGGCTTATTCAGAGGGTTGTTGGGTGCATTTTGAGAGTTTTGAGATATTTTTTCCTTATTTTCTGCCATAAAATTGAATTTCTTTTTCTACTAAAAATATTGCATTTGAGCATCGCCCCAGAGTTCTTCCAAAGCATAAAATTCTCTTTTGCTTTTCTTGAACACGTGAGCGACTACATCTACATAATCTAACAAAATCCATTCCTTGTTTTGTTTGCCTTCTTTATGCCAAGGCAATTCTTTAGTATTTTTATAGACTATCTCCTCAATGGAGTCTGCGATAGCATCTATTTGTGTGTCGGAAGTTCCCGTGCAAATGATAAAATAATCTACAATAGAACTTGGAACTTGCCGCATATCCAACAGCACAATATCTTGTGCTTTTTTTTCTTGCATTCCTTTGATTATCAAATCACAAAGGTTTTTTGTTTCAACTTCCCTACTTTTTTTTTGCTTCATTCGGCTGTTTTTTATATTATTGAATTGATTTTGAACTAAACAAAAATAAACTAAAATTTAATTTTTCCGATGCAAAATTACGAAAATTTTTCAAAAAAAATCAAAACTTTATGTATTGGTCAAGATTTTCGCTATCTGCCAACTTGTCCTTCAACAAATGATTATGCTTTTGAGTTGTTGGCAAAAGAGGATTTTTTTGAAGGTACTACTATTCTTACCGACTGCCAAACCGCAGGTAAAGGACAACAAAATTCCTCTTGGGAAGCCGAACCTTACCAAAATATTACACTTTCTGTGATTTTATGTCCTCAATTCCTGAAAGCCTCTGAACAATTTTACCTTAATATTGCCATAACCCTTGCTATTCACGATTTTTTAAGTTGTTTGGTACCCGAAGTGGCTTTACTAAAAATCAAATGGTCTAATGATTTGTTGTATGGTAATCGGAAAATTTGTGGCATACTGATACAAAACGTAATTGCAGGTGAGAATATTGCTAAATCCGTAGTAGGAATCGGCATAAATATCAATCAAAAAAAGTTCAAACACCCACAAGCCGTTTCATTGAGCCAACTGACAGGCTTGATGTATGATTTACCTTTTTTAGTACATAAATTATTAGAGAATTTAGAAAGTCGGTATTTTCAATTACGTCAAAAAAAATTTGATGTGTTGCGAAAAAATTATGATGAAAGAATGTTTGGTTTTCGCGAGTGGCTTTGGTTCAGACGAGAAAATCAAATCTTACAGGGCAAAATTTGCGGAATAGATGAAATTGGTAGATTACAAGTAGCTTTCCAAGATAAGTTCCAAACTTTTCAATTCAAGGAAATAGAATTTTTGTTGGAGAGAATGTAATATTTTTGTAATTTAGCACCAAAATTATTGCAAATCCAAACGAGTTGTATTACCTCAAAATTCAAACGTATGAAAAAGCTGATATTTTTAACTATGTGGATACTTGGGGCAGGTCTTTCTTGGGCACAAGACCTCAAAAAAGCTGACGAAGCCTTTGAACAAGGTAATTTTGAGGTAGCTTTACCTATCTATCTTTCTGCACATAAAAAAACACCCCAAGACCCCTTATTAAACTATAAAATTGGCGTTTGCTATCTTAAAAATAAAGATGGCAAAGAGCAGATGAAAGCCCTTTCTTTTCTAGAAACTGCCAAAAATAAAATCAATAATCAAGTTCCTGTGCGTGTGTATTATTACTGGGGCAAAGTTTTGCATTTGCACCAACGCTTCGATGAAGCCATTAAGGCGTACAACGAGTTTGCTCAAAAAGCTCCTGCTACCGATAAATTTCAGGCTGAAAACAAAAGGGCTATTGAAATAGCTCAGAATGCTAAATCTATCATTAGTAAGCCCGTAAAAGCTACGATTGCCAATTTAGGAAAGACCATCAATAGTGAAGATTCAGAATTTGCTCCTCTGATTTCGGCTGATGAAGCGGTTTTAGCTTTTACGCGTTCAAACAACCAAGAGCAAATTATGCTTGCTCAAAAGAAAGATTATGCATGGGTGAGTGTGAGTCCGATTGATTTCAAGCTCAATAAAAATGTAGGCACCGTAGGACTTTCAGCAGACGGACAAAAAATGCTCATCTATGTAGGCGAGGGCAATAATACGGGAAATATTTACAGCAGTAAAAAAACTGCCTCGGGCTGGTCTGCTCCTGAAAAATTGAGCGGTGAAATCAACTCAGGGTATTTAGAAAGTTGTGCGAGTTTGAGTCCTGATGAAAATGTTATGTATTTCTCCTCTGATAGACCAGGAGGCTTGGGAGGTAAGGATATTTACAAAGTTGAAAAACAACCTGATGGTTCTTGGGGCAAACCTCAAAATTTAGGTCCAGAAATCAATACCCCCTATGATGAAGACGCACCATTCATTCACCCTGACGGCAAAACTTTGTTTTTTACAAGCAATGGGCATAATTCTATTGGAGGTAATGATATTTTCAAAAGTTCTTGGAATGCTGGCAAATGGTCTAAACCTGAAAATTTAGGTTACCCTATCAATTCTGTTTTCAATGATGCCTATTTGGTGGTTACTGCTAATGGTAAAAAGGCTTATTTCTCTTCTGACCGCCCCGAAGGACTTGGCAAACAAGACATTTATTCCGTTATTCTACCTGATGAAAAAGGCATTGCCTTAACTATGGTGCGAGGCAAAATTTTAGCAGGCAATCCTCCTAAACCCGTTGAGGCTCGTATCCGTGTTATTGATAAAGAAACGCAACAAGTTTTGAAGTACATCTATAATCCTAATCCTCACACAGGTGATTACTTAATGATTTTCCCTCCGGGTAAAAACTATGATATGATTGTTTCCGCAGAAGGCTACTTACCTTACTTGATTTCTATCAATATTCCGAACCAAATTTACTTCCAAGAAATGTATCAAGAAATTCGTTTGGAAAAGAAAATAGAAAATGGCAAAGAAGTAGGCGAAAAAATTACCATAGAAAACAACTTTGACCCCGAAAAAGACAATCCCAATAATTATCAAGGTAGAGACTTAGACCTCTACGATATGATGGAAGACATCATTCAGTCGGAGGATAGTGTGGCTTTGAATTATCTTTTGGAAGTGCTTTACAAAAATAGAAAAATTGATGCTAAGGATGATGGCACAAAGCCCAAAGATAACAAAGTACAAGTAACTTATATGTACACCGATGCCAAAGGACAACTCAAACCTTACAAAGTAGAGGAAAAAACTATCATGGTTATGCCTCCTATTGAAACAGATGATTATTCGGTGAATAGTGGTGAAATCAAATTGAACAAATCTTATACTGCTTATTTTGAAAGTAATTCTGCTCAACTCAACGAAAGAGCCAAACAAGAAATGAAGCGATTTATTGACTACATGAAGCTCAATTCTAACGTAATAGCTGAAATTTTAGGATATGCCTCTTCGGAAGGAAAAGCCGAAAATAACCAAAAACTCTCTGAAAACCGAGCCAAAGCGGTGTATGATTACTTTGTTAGTCAGGGGGTTAATAAAGAACGGCTAACTTTCAAAGGATTAGGGGCAAATCC
>JANWZC010000217.1 GCA_025054975.1 Raineya sp. | reverse complement strand
GGTACTTTGGGCATTGACCTCACCGAAACCGAAAAAAGGCAAATCATCGCCTTTTTACAAACGCTCACAGATGAAAACTTTTTGAAAGATGAGCGTTTTTCGGAGTTTAATAATACTATCAAATAACAACTTATGCCACCACTTCTGTTTCCAAAGCCAAAAAATGTGAAACTACATTTTGAGCATTATGCAATGGAAAAATATCTACTTTGCACAAGTAGGGTTCTCCGTTTTTTCTGTGGTTGGTTATGGTAAGAGTGAAATTAACCTCTTCTTGAAGTTTCTGCCTGAAAAGTAAACGAATTGAAGGTTCTGTACTTTTACCCTGCAAGAAAATAGGCTTCCTGCCAACAGCTTCACAAGATTTGTACCCTGTCATAATTTCAAAGCCTTCATTAACCCATAGTATCTTTCTCTCAAAATCTGTCAGAACTAAGGCTTCGTAGGAATTATCAAGAATTTGGTAAATATCCTCTTGCCAATGAAATCGCCGAGACCAATTTACTAAACATTGTAATTCAAACTTTTTTTGTATTTGCCAACCCTGTGAAATAATATCAAGAGAATGTAATGGTAATGTAACATCAAAGTTTCTAATACAACTCTGCCATAGATGAGTTTTGTGTGTATCAGATAAACTTTGCAAAAAAACATCTAAACACAACATATTTTGCAGGTTGTTATTCATTTTTGTAGAGGATTTTAAGGTTCAGCAAAACAAAAGATGATTTTACTTCAAAAAAATTCTTGAAGTTCTCGTAAGTAAAGAAAAAATGCAGGTTAAAAATGAATGTTTATCTATCTGACCTTAAATTCTGTAAAGAAACAACCTTCCAACCCAAAATGTTGGAAGGTTGTTGGGTAATTATACTTTTTCAATGCTTACTTCTTCTCGCATAATTTGTGCGGCTCGTACCATATTTTGTAGAGCAAGTTTGGTTTCTTCCCATTTGCGAGTTTTCAAGCCACAATCAGGATTTACCCAAATATTTTCTACAGGCAATACTTCAATAGCCTTGTTGAGCAAATGGGTAATTTCCTCTACACTCGGAACGCGTGGTGAGTGAATGTCATACACCCCAGGACCAATTTAATTGGGATACTTGAAGTCGTTGAAGGCTTTGAGTAATTCCATTTCAGAGCGTGAGGTTTCAATCGTAATCACATCGGCATCCATAGCGGCAATGTGTTCAATAATATCATTGAATTCCGAATAGCACATGTGCGTGTGAATTTGAGTATGGTCTTCTACGCCGCTTGAAGCCAATCGGAATGCCTTTACAGCCCAGTCTAAATACTCTGCCCAGTCTTGTTTGCGAAGTGGCAAGCCCTCACGAATGGCAGGCTCATCAATTTGAATTACCTGAATACCCGATTTTTCCAAAGCTAAAACTTCATCACGAATGGCAAGAGCAATCTGAAAAGTAGTTTCTTTACGAGGTTGGTCATTGCGTACAAATGACCATTGTAAAATAGTTACAGGACCCGTAAGCATACCTTTCATCAATTTTTGGGTGTTTTGTTGGGCAAAACTGCTCCAACGCACCGAAAGGTCTTTGCTACGAGCTACATCCCCAAAAATAATCGGAGGCTTCACACAACGACTACCATAACTTTGTACCCACCCATTTTCAGTGAAAGCAAATCCGTCTAAAAGTTCGCCGAAATACTCAACCATATCGTTTCGTTCAAACTCACCATGCACAAGTACGTCCAAGCCAATTTCTTCCTGAATCCGAATCGCCTCCACAATAGCTTTTTCAATTTCTGCTTCGTACTGCTGTTGGCTTAGTTCGCCTTTTTTGAGTTTAGCTCGGAGCTGTCTGACTTCATTGGTTTGCGGGAAAGAACCAATCGTAGTAGTTGGGAAAAGTGGTAGTTTGAAACGCTCTTTTTGCACTTTCTGACGCACTGCAAAAGGTGATTTTCGGTTAAAATCACTCTCCTGAATAGTTTGCAAACGCTCCTTTACTTTCGGATTATGAATAAGTGCAGAGGTTTTGCGATTCTGATGTGCTTGTTTATTTTCTTGCAAGGCTTTATTCAGTTCCTCGCTATTTTCGCCGCTTGCCAAACGAGTGAGCGTTACAATTTCTTGTAATTTCTGTTTAGCAAAAGCTAACCATTGTTTGATTTCAGGATTGAGTTTTTGCTCGTAGTCTAAATCATACGGAGAATGTAAAAGCGAGCAAGAAGGAGCTATCCATACTCTTTCGCTACCTACCTGCGAAACAGCTTTGGCAATCATTTGCAAAGATTGCTCAAAATCATTTTTCCATATATTTCTCCCATCAACTACGCCCAAAGAAAGGACTTTATTACCCAAATTAGGATTTTGTAGAACTTCCTCCAACTGATTAGGATAACGAACCAAATCCAAATGCAACACATCTACGGGTAATTGTAAAGCAATAGGTAAGTTATCACGATAACCTTCAAAATAAGTTGCCAAAATGATTTTCAGTTCAGGAACTTGCTTTTTGATTTCTGTATAGACCTTCACAAAAACTTGACGCTCTTTTTCGGTCAAATCCATTATTAAGTAAGGTTCATCAATTTGCACCCAAGTAGCTCCTTGTGCTTGAAGTTTTTGTAAAATTTGAATATACACGGGCAAAAGTGCATCAATCAAATCAATTCGGGCAAAACCACTTTCTTTCTCTTTACCCAAAAGCAAATAAGAAACAGCTCCAATAAGTACAGGTTTGGCAGGAATATTCAGGGCTTTGGCTTCGGCAAATTCATCAAAAATTTTGCTACCTAAAAGCTGAAAAGTTTGATTTTTCTTGAATTCAGGCACAATATAGTGATAGTTGGTATCAAACCATTTGGTCATTTCCATAGCGGTAACATCAAAGCCATCTTTCTGATAGCCACGAGCCATTGCAAAATACAAATCCAAAGTGGAAAGATTTTGCATTAGTGGATGATAACGCTCAGGAATTGCCCCCACTAGCAAAGACATATCCAAAACGTGGTCGTAGAAGGAGAAATCATTGACAGGGATTAGCTCAATACCTATTTCTTTCTGCGTGAGCCAGTTGTTTTTCCTGATGTTTTGGGCTTCCTGCAACAAGGCTTGCTGGTTGATTTTACCTGCCCAATAGTTTTCACAGGCTTTTTTGAGTTCTCTTTGTCCGCCGATGCGTGGATAACCTAAATTGTGATTTTGCATTGCTTTTGTGTTTTAAGGTTGAAATACAATTACCGATAGCAATGCACTCGTTAGAATGGAGAAAAAGCAGAAAAGCCAATGAGTGTAATTTTCTACGAAGCACAAAAAGAAAAATGCATTTTACACTCATCAAACCTGACACTTACCCCAATCCACGAGGGCATTTGTCAATACCTTACAGGCAAGTCTCCTGGCTTGTAACCACCTCTTACCGACCTTCTCACCTAAAATTTTTAGGCAATGGTACGCAAGGGCAGAGGCTTTGCAGTTACTTACAGTTGCGGGACAGCTCGTGATTTGCACACGATTCCTTTTTCATCAGCCCTTCGGCTGAACCTGTAAAGCGTTGATGAATAATCAAGCCACAATATTATCAAAATATTTCCACTTCACAAACAAGTAAAGAGTTTTTTGTGTAAATTTCACTTTGGAACAAATTTTGCCTTACCTTTGAGGGAAAATCTTTGGCACTATGTACAAAAAACTGATAGCTGTGGCTTTTTTGCCTGCTTTATTTCCCTTGCTTACACTTTTTGAAAATCCCAAGATTAGCGAAACTACTGAAAAATATATTTCCCCTTATTTGATTTTCTTTAGCCAAGAAGAACGCTGGGTAGATAGTGTTTTTCGTAGATTGAGTCTTGATGAAAAAATTGGACAACTTTTTATGGTTGCCGCTTATTCCAACAAAGACGAAAAACATTACCGCGAAATTGAAAAACTTATCAAGGATTATCACATTGGCGGCTTGATTTTCTTTCAAGGAAGTCCCTACAAACAGGCTCAACTTACTAATCGCTATCAAGCCAAAAGCGAAGTGCCTTTGCTCATTGCTATAGATGCAGAATGGGGTTTGGCAATGCGTTTGGATAGTACGCTAATGTATCCGTATCAAATTACTTTGGGTGCTTTGCGAGCCGAAAATGACTCTTTGATTGAAGCA
>JANWZC010000216.1 GCA_025054975.1 Raineya sp. | reverse complement strand
AGGTCAAACATAGAAAGAGCGTCGCGTAAGCCTCCGTCTGCTTTTTGGGCAATCAGATGTAAGGCTTGGGGTTCGGCTTGGATGCCTTCTTTTTCTGCAATAGTAGCTAAATGATTAGCGATATCAGAAATTTGAATGCGATTGAAATCATAAATCTGACAACGCGAAAGAATAGTAGGGATAATTTTATGTTTTTCGGTGGTTGCTAAAATGAAAATAGCATAACGAGGCGGTTCTTCCAAAGTTTTCAGAAAAGCGTTGAAAGCCGCATTACTAAGCATATGTACCTCGTCTATGATATAAATTTTGTACTTACCATTTTGAGGTGGATAACGAACTTGCTCCACCAAATTTCTAATATCCTCTACGGAGTTGTTAGAGGCAGCATCAAGTTCGTGGATGTTGAAAGAAGCATTATTCTGAAAGGCAATACAAGATTCACATCTTCCACAGGCTTCGCCTTCGGGGGTGATATTTTGGCAGTTACAAGTTTTGGCTAAAATACGAGCACAAGTGGTTTTACCAACTCCACGAGGTCCGCAAAATAAATAGGCTTGTGCTAACTGACCATTTAGAATGGCATTTTTCAACGTTGTAGTAATATGGCTTTGCCCTACAACACTATCAAAGGTAGTAGGACGATACTTACGAGCCGAAACAATAAAGTTTTCCATTTAAGACGTCGAAATTTTCAAAATTTTGTTGTGAATAATCTCTACTTAAAGCAATAGGTTAAAAATCTCCAATCTTCTAAAACCTTAAACACCTAAAAATTTTATTATTGAGGTAGCATTTCAATGGCTCTTAGGAGTTTATCTTTGGAAAAAGGCTTTACGATGTAGTCCAATACTACGGCATATTTTTTTGCCTTGTCAAAATCACTTTGGTTGATAGACGAAGAGAGCATAAAAATTTTAGCAGCATTGCTTTCCTTCAGTTTGAGGTAATTTTCCAAAAACTCCCATCCGTCCATTTCGGGCATATTGATATCCAAGAAAATAATATCAGGTTTGGGATTGAGATTGTTTTTAAGGTAATTTAAGGCATCTTCGGCACGAAGGAAAGAAATTACTTGATTTTGTTCATTAACTTTTTTTATAACTGATTCACATACCATATTGTTAATGCGGTCATCATCAACTACAATATAAAATTTAGGTTTTATCATAATTTTTATTTATTTGGATTGCAGGGCTTGTTCATAATTTTTGCTAACCTCGTCCCAGTTGATTACATTCCAGAAAGCCTGAATGTAGTCGGCACGACGATTTTGGTATTTCAGATAATAGGCGTGTTCCCAGACGTCAAGTCCGAAAATAATTTTGACGGGTGTTTTATAGATTTTTTTCATCAGCAAGTTATCTTGATTTGGTGTATTTTCCAAAAAAAATCCTCGTTTTTTTTCATAAGCCAGCCAAGTCCAGCCTGAACCAAAGAGAGATTTAGCTTTTTCACTAAAAGCCTCCTTAAATTTTTCAAAATTTCCAAATTGTTGATTGATAGCTTCGGCAAGTTTGCCTGTGGGTTGTGTGGAGTTTTGTTTGGGTGTAAGAATTTTCCAAAAAAGTGAGTGATTGTAATGTCCTCCTGCATTGTTACGGACTTTGGTATCTTTTTCGGTGAGGTTTGCCAAGATATCTTCCAGACTCATCTTTTCAAACTTTGTGCCTGCAATAGCCTCGTTGAGATTTTTTACATAAGTGCCATGATGTTTAGAATGATGAATTTGCATAGTTTGAGTATCAAAATGTGGTTCTAATGCTTCATAAGGGTAGGGTAAAGCAGGTAATTCAAAAACAGGATTGGAATTTGCCCAAAGCCATTCGGTTTTCAGCAAGGCGGTACTTGCTAAAATAAGCGTGTTTTGTAAAAAAACTCGGCGATGCATAAAAACATAATTTTCACCTTGAAACAAAATTAAATAAATTCCAAACTACTTGCAAAATTTTCTTTCTACAAAAAACAAAATGCCTCTACAAATAGATGTAATTTTCCCGATGAAAATAAACTTGCTATAAAATTTTTTAAATCAAGGATTGGCAAAATTTTTGTTGTGATATTGAGCAATTTATCCAAAGAAAATTGTTATCTTTGCATTTGCAAAATAAGCCGTCTATGGGTAAGGTACTTATACTCAATCAAGACTACTCTGCCCTTACGATATGTAGTGTGCAGAAGGCATTTATCCTTGTGTATCTGAACAAGGCTGATATTGTATCGGTTTCTTCGGAAGGAGAAATCCGCACGGTTACACGTACCTTTCCGCGTCCATCTGTGATACGTTTGCACAAGTACGTGAGTTTGCCTTACAAAGGTGTAATTCTGAGCCGTCAGAATATTTTTCGTCGCGATGGGCATGAGTGTCAATATTGTGGTGCTACTACCGATTTAACCTTAGACCACGTATTACCACGCTCTCGTGGTGGAAAATCTACTTGGACAAATTTGGTTACTGCTTGCAAAAGTTGTAACTCTAAAAAAGGCGACCTTACCCCCGAAGAAGCAGGTATGCCCTTGAAAAGAAAACCTATTAAGCCTTCTTTCATCATGTTTTTACGTGATTTTTCAGGCAAAATTGAAAAAGAATGGGAAATATTTTTAGGCAAAAGCAGAAATAAAGATGAAATAGAAGTGGGCTTTTAACCCACTTCTATATTTTATACTCAGAAATTTAGTTTTGTACCCTCTTTTGACGTTTCGGCTTCGCTCAACAACCCAAAGAGTGATTTGGATATATACTCTCCTCAAAATCACTTTACATTCAGTATAAATAAAGCTCTCATATCTTGAATAAGTACAATGTTTCTACATTCGGGTTAATACTCTTGTACAGAGTTTCTTATTCAAGAACTTACAAGCAATCAGTTCTGCATACAAATTGACTATAAACTTCTTGGAACTTCCTATACCTTATGTTCAATTGACACCCATCTAAAAGTTTCAACAATGCCTTTGAGGGATTTAGATGTAATTGAACCATATGAGGACATTCGAAAATGTACAACTAATCATTTTCAATTACTCCAAATCTTTTTTGTAAGTAATTGTATATCAAAAATTTGACTAAAAATTCCATTCCGCCTCAAAGATTACAAGACACCGAAATCAAAAAATAACGAGGAAGCAAATTGTTACGATACACAGAAATTGCAAAATCAGAAGTTTGGACTTGCTCAAAAAATTGTTCATTGAGTAAGTTTTTACAATGCAAGCTTAAATCAATAGGTTTGTTTTTGAATTTATATCGGTATTCTACATCTACAAATTTGTAGTTATTTCGTTGATTTTGAAGGTTTGGCACAAAATAATCAAAAGTCAGCCAAATATAGTTTTGGGAATTTTGCCTGTAAATTATTGAAAAAGAGTTGTTCAAATTTTGGTTATCAAAACGACCACTTACACTCTGCGTGCTATTTTTTGCCCAATTAAAAATATTTTGAAAGTTTAGTTTCATCTTGAAACCTGTTTTTAGCTCCAACTGAGACCGATAACTATGGGCAAAATTTAGCCTTAAATCCGAATTATTAACTATATTGTAGTAAATACTGTAACCATAACTGAAATTAGCCTTTATGAGTAAAAACCACTCTCTTAGGTATTTTTCTATGTTAGCAAAGGAACTGGTAGAATAAAAGGCTTGAGGCAAAAAGAAGTAAGTGCTTTGTGTTCGGGTAGGCTGTACGCTTAGATTGGAAAAATAATTACCACTTACAATATTATGATTTAAGCCCACATTAAATAGAAATTGCTCAAACAAGTCATTGTAAGTATAAAAAGTGCTTATAGTCTGAGAGTTCTGCAAGTGCAATCCTGTTTGATTGCTTCTTTGCGAGCGAGCTGAAAATAAAATGGGTTCAGTGTAAAAATATTCTGTGGAGAAAGTCTGTGGGTGATACTGATAAAATACGCTCCAAGAAGATACCGAACTTACTTTGTATCTTATCATTAAAAATAAGTTGGTCAGCCAATCATTGCGTTGGAAAGTGTTTTCTGAGAAATTATTTTGCAGGTTTTGATATAAATAGCTAAATCTCACATTAGCAGACCAATAAAATCTTCTCCACGAATGCGAAATTTTAAAATCTTGAAAAACCTCTTTTTTTTGAAAAATCAAATCATTTTGGAAATTTG
>JANWZC010000215.1 GCA_025054975.1 Raineya sp. | reverse complement strand
ATTTTAAGCAAGAACAGATGTATCCTCTTCAGATGTTAGATCCGAACATAGCTCCTGATTATGGGAAGTTGAAGCAGATGTTCAAGGTAGCGAATTGGCAGGCGAATGTGAAGGTATTGGAGGAGGTATTGGAAAAGGGTTATGTAGTCAGCGAACAGACCTATCAATTTCATTTTGAGAAGGGTTTTGGCAAGAAGGAATTTGTAAATTTTCTGTTTTACTTGGGGAATTTGACTATCAAAGAGACTTTGCCAACAGGTATAATAGTTTTCAAAGTACCCAACAAAGTGATAGGGGATTTGTATTGGCAGTATTATTCGGAGATTTTGCAAGACTATGCAGGGCTTTCGTATTTTCAAGATGATGTTCAGATAGCGGTTTCGGATATGGCGTTGTTTGGGGATTATGAAAAATTTTTCAATTTACTTGAAAAACTTTTGCAAAATCTTTCCAACAGGGATTTCATACGATTTAATGAGAAGTATATCAAGATGGTGATGATAGCGTATTTGGTACATTCAAACATATTTTGGGTACAAAGTGAGCGGGAAGTAGCGGGAGGGGGGTATGTAGATATAGAGTTATTTATTCGTCCCAATAACCCGAATGTACATCATCAGTTTGCCATAGAGTTGAAATATTTGAAGAAGGAGGAGGAGTCTCAATTTTCCGAGAAGATGCAAGAGGCAAAAGAGCAGATTTTGAGGTATTACAATAGCGATAAACTACTGCAAAGCAAGCAGATGTTAAATTTGTTGGCAGTAGTGGTGGTGAAAGATAAAATATTTGTAGAAAAAGTCAGCTTGGAAATAAAAAATGAAAAAAGGGGACTTTGAAAAATAAGTCCCCTTTTTCATGCCTAAACGACTGCAAAAGGATATTGATTATTTTCAATAAGCACTTGGGCAATGCGTTGGCAATATTCTTTTTTATTGATAGGTTCAATTTTGGTGAAGCGGCGTAAGCCCATAAGCATAGCTCGCTGTTCGTCACCTGTGGCAAAGGCATTGATAGCATCTCTACCTGCCTTACTGAATACATCCAAAGATTCGTGTAAATACAACAATGCTAAATCCTTCTCAGTCTGGCAAGCCTTTTCACCACGTAGCTGAATAAGTTTTTCTACTCTTAAAAGCACCGACTCCGAAACATAAAGTTCAATGAGCATATCAGCAAGATACATCATAATTTCCTGCTCTTCGCTGAACTTTGTGCCGAATTTTTGAGCCGCCGCTCCTGCAATCATCAGTACGGCTTTTTTCATACCTTTCAAAAGAGCTTTTTCAGCACTGAAAGTTTCTGAATAATCAGGCGTAGAGAAATCAGGAATACTCATCAATTCTTTGGCAACAGCCTGAGCTTGTGTAAGTACATCAGCAAGTTCGCCTTTCATGGCTCTGCGTAAAATTGTACCTACTGCAAGCATACGATTGATTTCGTTGGTTCCTTCAAAAATTCGGTTAATACGCGAATCACGATAAGCACGTTCTACGGGCGACTCGGCTGAATAACCCATACCACCATAGATTTGTACAGCTTCATCTACCGCAAAATCAAGCGTTTCTGAGCCGTGTACCTTCATAATAGCACATTCAATAGCAAATTGCTCAAAACTTTTAAGTTTAGCTTCGGCTTCGCTCAGACCTTGTGTGATATAGGCTTGAATAGTATCTTCAATATTTTGCCCTACACGATAGTTAGCTGATTCAGTTGCGAAAATACGAGCGGCTACCAACGCCAACTTCTGACGAATAGCTCCAAAGCTATTGATAGAAACGCCAAATTGCTTACGCTCACGAGCGTAGTTAATGGCATAATTCAAAGCCTCACGAGCTCCACCTACCGCCGCCGCTGATAGCTTAATGCGACCAATATTAAGGATATTCACTGCTATTTTGAAGCCATTTTCACGCGTAGAAAGCATATTTTCTACGGGTACTTTGCAATCGTTGAAGAAAATTTGACGAGTATCCGAACCTTTGATACCCATTTTCTTTTCAGGCTCGTTCATTGTGATACCTCCAAAACCTTTTTCTACAATAAAGGCAGTGAGGTTTTTGTCGTTATCAATTTTGGCAAATACAATGAATACATCAGCGAAACCGCCGTTGGTAATCCACATTTTTTGCCCGTTGATAAGGTAATATTTGCCGTCTGGAGTAAGTGTAGCTTTGGTTTTTCCTGAGTTAGCATCAGAACCGCTATCGGGTTCGGTGAGGCAATAAGCAGCTTTCCATTCTCCCGAAGCTAATTTAGGCAAATATTTGGCTTTTTGCTCTTCATTGCCATAATACTGAATAGGCAAAGTACCAATGCCCGTATGAGCCGAAAAAGCTACTGCAAAGCTATGTCCGCTACCCAAGTAATCAGCGGCAAGCATAGTAGAATTGAAGTCCATACCATAGCCACCATATTCGGTAGGCACGCCAATAGCTAAAAGCCCGAGTTCTGCGGCTTTATCCAAAAGTTTTACCATAAGTTCAGGACTTTTAGCGTTATCTATTTCGTCCAAACGAGGCTTGATTTCTTTTTCAATGAAATCCTTACAGGTCTGAGCCAGCATTCTTTGTTCCTCGCTAAAATCTTCAGGAATGAAAACGGTGTGAGCTAATGTTTCTTTTACCAAAAACTCACCACCTCTTACAAGTTCTTTATTTTGCACTGCTTCCATAAGAGTTATAATATTAGGTAATCAAACAAAAATGCCAAATTTTATTTTAATAACGCAAAATTAAGCAAAAATGTTATGCAAGCAGAGTATTTTTTTTGAAAAAATTTATTACAGACTCCTGAAAAGTAAATTTTATTGTATTTTGAAAAGTTTTTATTTGATTTTTTTGAGGTAATATTAGAAAATTTAGGACTGTACTTTTGAAGCCTGATTTCAAAAACCTCTAAATTTTACTGCTAATAAGTTTAGATATTCAATTTTTTCGTAAATTTGTTTGTTAAGCACTTGATATGAAATACTTGATTAGCGTTTGTTTCTGTTATCTAAATTTTGGCATTTGTTTAGCTCAACTGCAAGAAATAGCCCGCTACGAGCAGAAAATTCCTCGTAAAATGGATTTCAGTTTTGAAATCTTACCACTTCCACACGAAAAAAAGGTGATTATTTTTGGTCAGAAGGAAGACAATGAAGAGTATCAAAGACGCAAAATTTATTATTTCAATCTCTTGGACAGCAATCTGAAAAAAATCGCTGAAAAAGAATATAGATTAGAACGCCGTTGGGAATATTATAGCTATTACACTGATAGCACAAATCTATATTTGTTGTTTTACACTGAAAACCAAAAACAATTTGCTCTGCTTTCTTACAGCCCCACTAATGAAATTGAATATCGGCAAGGAGATTTGCCTTTTTCTATTACACCTGCTTCTTTTGTGGTATTTGGCAATAATTTATTTCTGATAGGCAGTTACAGGGGTAAAGATGTAGTCATTGATTTCAGTTTCTTTGACAATTCTATAAAGGTTATTCCCTCGTTTTTTGATGAAAAGTTAGACATCAAAAATGTTACTATCAACAAAGATGAAGGTACAGCTCATGTGCTTGTGCGTGAAATCAAGCGTGGTGATAAGCAGTTTTTTATTCAGCATTTGCAGAGTAATGGCAAACTTTTAGATAAACTCAAACTTACGTTTGAAAAAAAACAATATCCTACGGAATTAGAGCCATTGATTTTTAAGAATGAAAATTTTTTGATAGGTACGTATGGAGATGGGCAAAGCCATTTTTATTCGCAAGGTTGGATTTTTGGAAAGTACGAATTTGGTAAAAAACCTTATCTGACTTTCAATTCATTTGATTATTTACGACATTACTTTGACTACATTCCTAATGAAATTCGCCGAAATAGAGAAATTGAAAAAGTAGAGAAAAAACGCAAGAATGGTAAAAACTATCATTACAAGTTACGTGTGCATTTGCAGAAACCTTTTGTGTGGCAAGATAAAATTAT
This sequence comes from Raineya sp., assembly GCA_025054975.1. GTDB lineage: Bacteria > Bacteroidota > Bacteroidia > Cytophagales > Thermonemataceae > Raineya. The sequence goes on along the minus strand of JANWZC010000215.1, from coordinate 199 downwards.
AATGGTAGCTGAAATGTATCAGACTTCGTATCAATACAGCAGTTCTATAGTTACGCCTTACCCCATGATAGCTACTAATCCGAATTTACTTTTGCCTTATGAACGAGCCGCCCTGCGAAACTTTGGTACTTACTATCCTACACCCAATGTACCTATTTTTAATTTTGTTCATTCGGTAGTTTTAGCATTTGATTTGCGT
>JANWZC010000214.1 GCA_025054975.1 Raineya sp. | reverse complement strand
CGCGAAATTGATGCTCAAAAACTTACCAAAGACGAACTTGCGGTGAAGGCTATTATCAAGGTTTTGGGCAAGCATGGGCAAATTCATACGGCTGAACCCATTTTAGTTGTCAATCAGGCAACTAACCAAATGGCAAATGTAGCTGATGTATTGCCCGAAATTGGAGCAAGAATAACTTTCCGAAATATTGATACCCAAAAAGGCGAAATGATTTTTTCGGCTGATGTTGGCGAGAAAGATTATATCATTATGAAAGCTATTGAGCAACCTCAAATCAATTTATTGTGGGGTGGCTCGCTGATTATCATTCTTGGCTTAGTGATTGCTCTTGTGAATAAATTAAAACGCAAAAAGAAACCTACTGAAAATATTAAATGGGTAGTTGCATCAGAGCATACAACGAATATCTGACAGGCTGGATATTCGCAAGAATAAAAACAAGGGCAAAAGGTTGTTCTCAAAAAATAAATTCCTTATTTGATATTTCGTCTAAATTCATTCTCTCTGAAATTTTTCCCAACAATCTTTTTGCCAATTATACTTTTCAAGGGCATGGAAGCGTTTTTTGTAGTCGTAGAAAGAACTTTTATCGTAGGCGTAACCCAAATACAGATATTTCTTTTGCAAAGATTTTGCCCATTCAATTTCTTGTAAAAGCGTAAAAATACCTAAGCTGTACTCGGCATAGTCGGTATCAAACATAGCGTAAATGCTTGAAAAAGCCTGTGGCGTAATATCTACAAAGCTATTGGCAATGAGTTTATCAGCGTCCCATACCTCAATTTCGTAAGTAGGCAAAGGTACAAAAGTAGGATTGGTAGATATAAAATTAAATAAAGAGTTAGGTCTGTTGGAACTGAAACGTAAAGCGTGTTTTGCAAAAAGTTCGTGTTTGTAGTTGGTAATCTCTACTAATTTTCTTTTCACTTGGAAGGATATGTTTTTTTTAAGTATTTTTCTTTGCTTTTTGGAAAAAGAAAAATCTTCCAAACAAATACGTAAAGGAATTACCTGAACTTGCTCTAAGGAACCTGTTTCTGTTTCTAAAAAAGAGCTTTCGTAACGAAAAAAATATTCTCCAAAATGTCTCCAACCTTTTGAAAGTAATTCATCTAATTCTGCTCCGCTGATGTTTGTTTGAAAGAAATATTCGTTGAGCATATTTCGGCGAAAGCTGTCTGCTATTTATTTTTTGACTTTCTCCATATTACGAGCAAAATCAAAGCCAATAGGTTCTCGTTTATTATTTTCCCAAGCGGTCATTTCTTGCAAAAACTCTTCAACATGACTCAATATTAAATTTTCGTTAAGTTCGTTAGGTTCGTAATTTCCCAAAATGATAGGTTCTCTTTTTTCTACCCATTGTTCAATGAACGGAAAATAAATAGTTGCCGTAATAGTGCGATTGTAAGTTTGAGCATAACTCAACATTCCGCCGTATTTGATGTAGGATTTCACGCTATCAATGGTTTTCAGCACAATGCCGCTGTACGAATTTTTCAGATGCAAAGAAACTGCCTCTAAATTGATACTTTGGGGAGCGTGGTCGTTGTATTCTTGCAAGCCAATGTACCATTCCAAATGAATTTGTTTGGTGATTTTTTCTAAAACTTCAATCAGTTGGTTTTTTGTATGTTGAAGCCAAGTTTGATGTCTTTCTTGAATTTTGGCAAGCGATTGCAAATAAACATAACTTTGTGAGCTAATTCTTTCAAAATTCATACTACAAAAGTTTTGAGTGTAAAATTTTTGAAATCTAATGAAGTTTTTTCAAAAATGCAAATAAAAATCTTTCAGCAGATTTCTGAACGTAGGTGTGTATGTATTTTGTTCGTCATAGATGAATAAATTTTGAATTTCGTATTCCTTTCTTTCAAAACCAAAAGCTACAATTTTACGCAAAAGTGGGTGTTTGGGGCTGTGAAAGATTTGCAAGCAATTTTGTGGAAAAAGTTGTTGTTTTTCAGCTAAAAGTACGAAATTATTCATAGAAAAGGGTGGAAGCAGTACCCACGCTTTACCTTGTTTTTGAAGCAGTTGAGCAAGAATTTCTGCCAGTTCGTGCAAATAGAGGCTTTTTTGATGCAAAGCCTGATTGAGTTGTTCGTTGGGGCTTAACAAATGATTTTCGTAAAAAGGTGGATTGCAAATAATCAAATCATATTTTTGTGTTGAGCAGGTTTGAGCAAAATATTGTATGGAGGTATGAAAAACTTTTATTTGCTTACTAAAAGGGCTGTTTTGGATATTTTGGCAAGCCTCTTTGAAGGCATTTTTCTCAATTTCTACGGCATCAATGTGGCATTGGGGGAAACGTTGAGCGAGCATCAAGGCAAGCAAGCCTGTTCCTGTGCCAATATCTAGGGCTTTTTGAGGATTTTCGGCAAAAGTAAAAGCTCCTAAAATACAAGCCTCTGTACTTACTTTCATTGCATTTTGGGCTTGTTCTATGCGAAACTGCTTGAATTGAAAAAAAGTATTTTTTGGTCTTCTCACGGCTTTCTGATGAAAAGTCTGACAAAAATGCAAAAATTTATCTTATTTCCTAATCATAGAATTTTTGAAACCAAATAAAATTTTGTGAATAATTAAAATTCTCTTAAAAAAATCACATAAGACAATTTCTCTAAACTTGCATTTTGTAAAGTGTTTTAATTGCCAAATTGTCAAAATATAAATTTTTTATTGCACTATACCAATCTTTTGCTTGAACTTTTTCAAGTTTGAAATTTTATCTTAAAAAAATACTCACAAAATTTTGTTTGGCAAGAAATTTGTTTATATTTTTGCGTAAGAAAGTCAAAAATGAGTTTTAGCTATGTTGAACTTTAAAGAAATTTTAACCGTATCACTCATTTTATTTTCGGTAATAGATATTTTAGGTTCAGTACCTGTTATCATTGACTTGAAAAAGCGTACAGGTACATTGCATGCTACGCAGGCAACTTTTGTAGCAGGTCTGATTATGATTGCTTTCTTGTTTTTGGGAGAAAGCATCTTGAAAATTTTGGGATTAGATACCCCTTCCTTTGCGATTGCAGGGGCATTGGTGATTTTCTTTTTAGGCTTGGAAATGGTGTTGGGGATTCACTTTTTCCGTGGTGAAATGCAGGGCAATGGTTCGTCTGCTTCTATTGTTCCTATTGCATTTCCTATTATTGCGGGTGCAGGTACTATGACTACCATTCTATCCTTACGTGCTGAATATCAACAAATTTCCATTCTTATTGCTATTATTTTGAACTTGATTTTAGTATATGCAGTTTTACGGGCTTCAGGTTGGATAGAACGCAAACTCGGACAAGCAGGAACAGATGTGTTGCGAAAAGTGTTTGGTGTAATTTTACTTGCTATTGCAATAAAAATGTTCAGAGTGCATTTAGGAATTATGCAATGAATGGGTAGTCTGCAAATACTTGCAGACTTTTTTATTTACACCAAATCTTCTTCGGGATTTCCTATCTCATATTCAATTCTGTTGAAACGAGGCGGTTCTTCAGGAATTTTGATAGCAGGTTTGGGCGGAGAAAGATAATTTTTTAGGGCTTTTTCAAAAGGTGCTATCAAGGAGGCTAAAACCACATTGGCTATTACTTTGAATATGGGAATATTGCCTGTGTAGCTTTCTACAAAATTTTCAATATACACGCTCACAAATTCAAAAATCATCAGCATAGTTGTAAAAGCCAGAATAATAGTGTAGCGTGAATTTTTACGGGTAATTCCCAAATACAAAGAAAATATCACCAAAGCTAAAAAGAAAGAAATCTGTGCCAAGTAAAACCACCACTTTTCCCAATAAGGCAAATCTATTCTGAATTTGAAGGCGAGGGGTTGTGGGTTCATTTCGTCATCGCTATTGAAAGAGCGTACATAAAAAGTATAAGTACCGGGTGGCAAATTAGTGTAAGTGGCAGTATTTCTTTCACTTTTCTCCGACCATTCTTTTTCAAAGCCCTCTAACTTATATTGATACTTAATTCTTTCAGGAACAGTGAAATGCACTCCAACAAATTCAAAAGTGATGCTATTTTCATCGTGAGCAAGTTTTACAGCTATGCCGTCTGAAACTTCACTTAAAGGAATTCCGAAATCTGGGTCTAAAAGTTTGGCATATTTGCTCCAATCGGTCTTGCGATTGAAAAGTTTGACATCAATGATGTGCAATGTAGGAGGATTTCTATTAGGGATATCCTCGTGAGGCAAATACTTAACCAC
>JANWZC010000213.1 GCA_025054975.1 Raineya sp. | reverse complement strand
AAAACATATTCTCCGTCTATGCCCAAGTATTCCTGAACACCCGATGAGGCAAAAACCTTCAACCAAAATCCTATACCACAACCCAAATCTAACACAGTTTGTGGTTGTATGTATTTTAATACAACGGGTACTACTTCATTAGGACTCTGAATGTTATAGACCTGTTGTGAATACTCAAAATATACATTATTTATTTTTGTCATAGTTTTATATTATTGAACAGCCACTTTTATCCATTCAGCAGGATGTAGATCGGTTGCAGGATATTTAGAGTCATAAGTGATTTGCTCGGGAGCGATTACTATTTTGCTTGGATTAGTATTGAGCCAAGCCGCCCACCAACTAAAAGAACTATTAGCTATAATTTGATGTCGGCAAGCACTCATCAATCTCATGTCTTCATAAGCGTTCAACTCATCATTTATATCCACAAAAGTACATACTGGCATAAGATGCTGTAAATTAGTCCTTGCCCAAGAAATGTCATTAGAAAAAATAAAAAAGTGTGGATTACTAACCTGGCTATTGATAAGGTTAATGGCATTACGATAGTAAGGAATATCTAATTTGATGAAAGAGTCATACTTTAAGAAATCTCCTCGTCTGACATGTAGAGAAACAGCTTGTTCGGTTTGCATAATTTTTTCAAGCATTATAGCATTTTCTCGGCTTGGAGGTACTTTGAAGGTAAATTCTTTGCGAATCAAGTCAGAAGCCCAACGAAAATATTTTTCCGATTGATAATAACCTTCTAGATATACACTCTGATTGATTTTTAGAGCATCTGGATTAAAACGATATTGACCTTCTATGAAAAAATTTCGTTTATATTTGGGTAAAAATTTATGATAAACTCTTTTCCATAGTGGTTTTTTAAGCATTTTTTCCTTTTCTGCCTTAGTAAGATAGTTTTCTTGAATATGAAAAACATTCAAGCGGAAAGGTCTATCGGGATAGAGATTTTGCTCATACTCTTCTATATCTAATTTAAGAGGTAATCCTGTCTTGTAAGCCAAAGAACGTGCAAAAGCGTATTCAAACATTTGATTTCCAAGCCCTCCCGTTATTCTGATAGCAATCATTGCACACATACTTTTCGCAAAAATACAAAAAAATGTTTTTTTTGCAATTATTTTTTGTAGCTTTAACACCGAATTACCCTTCAAGAAATGTGTGGAATATTAGGTGTTATTCCCTGTGTGGCAGATGATATTTTTGAAAATGCCTTACATGCATTGCTACACAGAGGTCCCGATGGATATGGAATTTGGAAAAATGAAAATATCATTTTAGGACACAGACGCTTGGCAATATTAGATCTATCTGATAGAGGCAAGCAACCTATGATTTGGCAAAATAGGTGGGTTATTACTTTCAATGGAGAAATTTATAATTTTGTAGAAATTAAAAAGGAACTCCAAAAGAAAGGTTACCAGTTCTTTTCAGATACCGATACAGAAGTGATTTTAGCATCATATCAGGAGTGGGGTGGCGATTGCCTGAGTAAATTCAATGGAATGTGGGCAATAGCTATTTGGGACAAACTTACTAAACAACTATTTCTAGCCCGTGATAGATTTGGAGTAAAGCCTCTCTTTTATTATTGGAGCGAGGGAAAATTTATTTTTGCTTCCGAAATGAAAGCAATAGCTAAACTTCTTCCTCAAGTAGAATTATCCCCTTATTTTGAATGGTGCTTAAATCACATTTATGAATATGAAACTCAAGAATATACTCTTATTAAAGGCATAAAAAAGATTCCTGCGGGGCATTATGCTATTTTTGATGTTATACATCAGAATTTTTCCTTGCATAAGTATTGGGACACTTTTCAAAATCTACAAGATTTACATCTAACTTATGAACAAGAAGTTGAGAAGTTAAAAGAATTGTTTCAAGATGCTTGTGCCATACGTACTCGTTCTGATGTACCTGTTGGAACAGCTTTAAGTGGTGGTTTAGACTCAAGTAGTGTAGCAGCCTTTATTCGCCAGGCTCAACTTCAACAAAACATTCAAAAGGCTTATAAGGTATTTGTAGCGATATTTCCTGATACTGAACTTGATGAACAAGAATATGCCAAAGCAGTTGTAGAGCATTTGGGTATTGAAGCCATATTCCAAGAAATTTCTAAAACTGATAGTGTAGAAAAATTGGAGGAATATCTGTGGTATTTTGAGGAAATTTATCTAACTTCTCCCGTACCAATGACCGAGATTTACAAGAGTATGCGAAAGCATAATATTATAGTGAGTTTAGATGGACACGGAGGAGATGAATTATTAGCAGGCTATGGCAATGCTTTGTTTAATATTGTAAAAGACAACCCCTTCGACTGCAAGCTAATTCAAGATATTATAGAAACTTATAAGGCTCTTAGAAATATCAACAATTCTAAACGATGGAAATATTTTATTGACGGATTTGAAGGAAGAAAAAATTTAATTAGATTTTATTTACGTGAAGTGTTGAAGATACCTTCACATCAAAATCTGTATCAACAGAAATTAGGATATTTCAATTTTTATTTGTATAATATATTCCACAACACCATATTACCAACTCTACTGCGAAACTATGACCGATACTCCATGACTGCAAGTGTAGAGGTAAGAATGCCTTTTATGGATTACCGAGTGGTAACTTTTTTATTTTCATTATCTTGGCAAAGTAAGTTCAGAAACGGATTTACCAAAGCTATTTTAAGAGATGCTGTAAAGGATTATTTGCCCAATGAGGTGGTATGGAGAAAAAGTAAAACTGGTTTTGGGACACCCTTTACTCAATGGCTCAAAGGAGTGTGGAAAGAATATTTTCTTGACTTAACTCACTCGGCAGATTTCTATAATTCTGCCTTTATCAATCAAAATAAAGTAAAAAAAATGCTTTATCAGATACTTAACACAGAGAATGCTACTGTTGAGCAAGGTAGAGAATTTTGGAAAGAAATAGTTCCTTTTTTGTGGGAAAAAAGTTTTTACAAAAAATTGCAAAATGGAAAATAAAGTTATTAAAACAGGTTTTTGTGTTTCTTATGATTGGCATCTGCTTCGTTACTCACTTCCGAGAGTTTATGAACATTCGGATATAATTTGCTTGGCAATAGACAAAAATAGGAAATCTTGGGCAGGAGAGCCTTACAAATTTGATGACAAAAGTTTTTACGAATTTGTTGCTCAAATAGATGTGGATAAAAAAATTATCATTTATGAAGATGATTTTGCTTTACCTCATCTGAATAGCCGACAGAATTGTAATAGACATCGTACCTTGATTGCCGAAAGAATGGGAAAAGGAGGTTGGCATCTACAAGTAGATTCTGATGAATATTTCTTAGATTTTGGAGGATTTGTACAATATCTGAAAAAACTCAATCCCAATCCTACGGGAAATGAAAAAGCAATAAATATATGTTGTCCTTTTATTACTTTATACAAAAAAGTTACAAATGGATATATATTTGTAAAATATTCATCTGGCATACTACCAGAGATGATACCCATAGCGACAAATAAACCCGATTATCAAAGAGCAAGACAAAACGGGCATTTTAACCACTATTCTTCGTTTTGGGTTATCCATGACTCTTGGGCAAGAAGTGAAGAAGAACTATGGTACAAAATAAATAATTGGGGGCATGCTTCAGAAGAATTAGAAATGAAACAAAGAAGACTAAGTTATTTCAACTTGTGGAAAGCAATAGATGAATATAATTGCGAGTACATTAGTAACTTTCACCCCGCAAAATCAGAAATATGGCCCGCATTAGAATTTGTAGAAGCTCAAAATATTCAAGAACTATTACAAAACTTTCAGCCTCCTCCTTTTCCTTTATCTAAATTTCAGTTATTTTTGAAAAATAATAGGAATGTAGCTCGTATCAGGCATTTATGGTCTAAACTTACAAAATGATGTTTCGGCAAATTAAAAATAAATTTCACGAGTGGAATGCGACAAGAGAGCTAAAAAAGTACGCTCCTATTCTTGCCAGAGAGTCGGAAGGACTAAATGCAGAACAATTAGTAGAGTTGATTTATAGTCCAAAGTGGGAACGTTTCTTCTGGATAAAACAACTGAAAGAGGAAATTAAAGGACTTGTAAAGGAGGTAGAAAAATTGAAACCTCGAGTAGTTGTAGAAGTGGGCACAAACATGGGAGGTTCTTTATTTTGTTTTACTAAGGTAGCTCATCCTAATGCTCATATTATTTCTATTGATTTACCAGACG
>JANWZC010000212.1 GCA_025054975.1 Raineya sp. | reverse complement strand
TACCCTGTTGAGTCGCATTCTTGATGACTTCATAAAACTTGCGTACATAGCCATTTCGGGAAACACTTTCCTTAAACTCCTCTGTGTTTCGGATTAAAATCTCATTCGTAAAATGGTCGTATTCGTCTATAAGAACATAGATAGGAACATTTTCCCTGCTGACATATTCCTCAAAAAGGCAATCCAAAATCTTTTCCGACCGCTTTTCTGATAAAATCAACTCCCTGCTTTCTTCATCCCAAAGATGATACTTATTGAGGAAAGTTCTTACTTGATTTCTAACTCTACTATCAAAGCCGCTTCTGCTACTTTCCCAAGTTTCTGTATCAATTCCACTGAAATTAAAAAACAAAATCCGATAACTATTTGCCAAAGGCGTAGGATTTTGCCCAATGTAGTATTTACCGAAAAGTTTTTGGAAATCTGCTTTGCGATTGATGTCGTAATAATGCTCCAACAACGACACAAACAAACTCTTGCCAAAACGACGAGGACGTAAGTAACTTACAAACTTCTCTTTCCGTTTTTCAAGAAGTTCTAAATAACTCGTTTTATCTACATATACGTAGCCTTGCGTAACTAATTGCGTAAAATTACTAATCCCATACGGAAAAAATACTTCTGCTTTCATAAACTCCCGTTTCAGATGATTTTTTACAACCTTCAACAAAAATTCACTCAATTTTTTTACAAAAGTACAACTAATTCCTTTGATAACCTTGCAAGAATTTCTTACTTTTGTTTCTGCTGCACACAAAGTAAAATTGTACCCTTATGCTTTTCACTATCCAAGACTACAAGGACACCCTGCTCTTTGAAGATAGCTTCAAGACTTTGCCCCTTGTGCCTTGCAGAGATGAAAATGACGAGTTTATTTTTAGTAGCGGTAGAACTGCCGTAGTCTTTATACTAGAAAGCAAAAGGTTTTATAGAACAAATTAGGAAAATTCTAAAAATAGTACAATATTTGCGAGAGGCAAAAAGAAGCGATGATAAGTCAAAAGGAATATGAAGTATTAAGAGAGATTCAGCGGAATGAGCGGCAAGCCCGAGCCTACAAGAAGGTAACGGTGTTGCTGATGCTACACAGGATTATAGTGTAGAAGAGATAGCGATTTGCTTGGGTATCAGTTATCAGCAGGAATTAGAGAAACTAATTTTTTGGAATTTTCATGTCCCTGAGTCTAAAACCTCTTTCCATTGAGTATATACCATAATCAGAACTTTTGCTGAATTCTTATTTGCTTTGCGAAACCTACTTACAAAATTTGAATGAAAGTCAGGTTTTACATATTTTGTATTTTGCAGTTGTTGATTAGTACGCTTTCAGCTCAATTTTATACAGATAGCCTCAAAAATTGGAAAATAGAAACTTCGGCTTATGTGGAAGCGTATTATGTGTTTGATTTTGCTCGCCCTGAAAATAACGAAAGGGGCAGTTACGTTTTCAATCATAAACGACACAACGAGTTTAATGTTAATCATGGCATTATTGAAACTTTGGTTCATTCTGAAAAGGTGCGGGGACATATTGCCTTGATGATTGGTACTTATTCACAATACAATTTGGCTAACGAACAAGAACTTATCCGAAATATTTACGAGGGAAATGTGGGATTTAAGATTTCTCACAAACATAATTTGTGGTTAGATGCAGGAATTTTTAGTTCGCATATTGGTTTTGAGAGTGCTATTTCCAAAGATTGTTGGACGCTTACACGAAGTTTGCTTGCCGATAATACACCTTATTACGAAGCAGGATTAAAACTGACCTACACTTCTACGAATGAAAGGTGGATTTTGAAAGGACTTTTGCTCAATGGTTGGCAGAGGATCAAACGTTTGGAACATAACTCAATGCCTTCATTTGGAACACAGGTGCAGTTTATACCAAACAAGAAAATTACACTTAATTCCAGCACTTACATAGGTAATGAGGGTACGGATACACTCAAAAAAATGCGTTTTTTTCATAATTTTTACGGCATTTTTGAGTTTTCTAAACATTGGGGCTTAATTGTAGGTTTGGATATAGGAGGACAAAATGATGAAGCTACCCAGGAAACCAATTTTTGGCATGCTTCTTCAACGATGTTACGTTACAAATTGAATCAGCATTGGGCTTTTTGCGGAAGGGCAGAGCATTATTGGGATAGGGCAAGTATTTTTATTATTTCGCCGAATGGTGCGGTTAAGGGTTTTCGGGCTTGGGGTTTTTCGCTTAATATTGATTATGCTCCTACAGAAAATATGTTGGTACGATTGGAGGGGAGAAATTTTATGAGTGTAGATGAAATTTTTGTCTTAAACCGAAAATTCAGCCGAAATAATTTTTTGATAGCTTCTTCTATGGCGATAGCTTTTTGAAATATTTTTGAGTTATTTGTACAAAGTTCAAATAAATTCTGTCCAAATGATAATCTTTTGAGGAGAATTGCTTATTTTTGTAGTATGTTTGAACTTACATTTTTACGTTAAATGACTACAAGCAAAATTTTGAATATCAACGATTTAATTTCTAAAATAGCGGAATGGAAGCAAGCAGGCAACAAAATTGTTTTTACGAATGGTTGTTTTGATATTTTGCATTTAGGGCATGTAGATTATTTAGAAAAAGCACGACTTTTGGGAGATAAGTTGGTAGTTGGCTTAAATTCTGATAGCTCGGTGAGGCGTTTGAAGGGGGAGAGACGTCCTATCAACTCTGAGTATGCTCGGGCAAGGGTGCTGGCAGCTTTAGCTTTTGTAGATGCAGTTTGTATTTTTGAGGAAGATACGCCAAAAAGTCTGATTGAAAAAATTCGCCCTGACATTCTGACAAAAGGAAGTGATTATACTCTTGAAAACATAGTTGGTGCGGATTTTGTTAGGAGCTATGGTGGTGTAGTCAAGACGATTGAATTGGTAGAAGGATTTTCTACTACAAAAATACTTGACAAAGCCAAAAAATGTTCGTAACATTGTAACTCTTTTTGTAAAAACCCAAACTCTGAAAAGCTATGTTGTACTGGATAATTTTAGGCGTAACTATGCTGTTAAGTTGGCTCGTGAGCAGTCGCTTGCGTTCTAAATTTGCTCATTATTCGCAAATTCGCTTACGGAATGGTATGACAGGTCGCGAGGCTGCAGAGCAAATGTTACGCGATTATGGTATCTATGATGTACAAATTACTTGTGTGCCTGGCGAGCTAACAGACCACTACAATCCTATGAACAAGACCGTTAATTTAAGTGAGGAGGTTTATTATGGCAGTTCGGCGGCGGCGGTAGCGGTAGCGGCTCATGAATGTGGGCATGCGGTTCAGCACGCAACAGCATATAGTATGTTGCAGTTTCGTTCGGCTATGGTACCTCTGCAAAATGTAAGTGCTACTATCTTAAATTTTGTGATGATTGCTTCGTTTATCGGAGGATATGCTTTGTATCGTACTATTCCTATTACAAGTATTCTCTGGATAATTGTACTAGCGTACAGCGTAATAACTTTGTTTAGCCTTGTTACGCTTCCTGTGGAGTTTGACGCAAGCAAACGTGCCTTAGCCTGGATGACCAACCGAGGTATAGTGAGCAGTCAAGAACATACTATGGCAAAAGATGCTCTCTTTTGGGCAGCTATGACTTACGTAGTTGCGGCAATTGGTTCATTGGCTATGCTTGCTTATTATGTGTTTCAATTGATTGCTGCCTCTGACCGAGAGCGTTAGAAAAGCATTGTGTTTTTACACAATAATGACGATTAACTCGTGCCAATGCACGAAACTAAAAAACCTACAAAAATATTTTTTGTAGGTTTTTTGATTAATCTTTTTCTAATCAATTCTGATTGCTAATAATTTACTTTGGCTAAAATGGTTCCACTTTTTTTATCTTTTGCAATTACTGTAAGATATTTTTGAAATTCTAATGGAACATTAGACATTTGTTCAATTAAAATTAGATGAATATTTTGTTCTTTCATAAATGCTAATATGCATTTAATATCATCAAATTTGCAGTTGTTCTTACGAAAATAATTGACCAAAGGTTTGGAATTAAAGAAAAAATTAAAGCTGGTATCAAAAGCATGTTTAATTTTTTCTTCATAATAGAGAGGTACAAAAATTTCAATTCTGTATGTATTCGGATATGTTTTTAAGTAACTGGCAGGTAAAGGAGAGGCAACTATATTTGACACCTCGTAGTTTTTACTCCAAATTCCAATAAAAGTTTTATTTTCAGAAGTATATTTTTCTAAAATAGTCTTTAATTTTTGTAGAAAAG
>JANWZC010000211.1 GCA_025054975.1 Raineya sp. | reverse complement strand
AGAAGAATGAGTTTTTACTTCAACTTCTCCTATTGTTTCTTGTATGCTTTCCACAGAAATACCTCCTAAACGATAAATGATTGCTTTATCTCCCTCAAAACCCACAATAGTAGATTCCACCCCTACGCTACAAATACCACCATCTAAAATCAAAGGGATTTTTTCTCCCAACTGCTCGGCTACGTGGTGAGCCGTTGTGGGACTAATGTACCCGAAAGGGTTAGCACTGGGTGCTGCCAAAGGGAAATCTAATCTTTGCAAGAGTTGCAAAGTGAGCGGATGCTTGGGAATGCGAACTGCTACCGTAGGCAATCCTGCTGTAACTAAATCGGGGATGATACTTTTTTTGGGCAAAAGCAAAGTCAGTGAGCCTGCCCAAAACTTTTGAGCCAAAATCATTGCCTTTTCAGGAAAATCACTTACAAAATTTTTGATTTTCTCCAAGCTATCGCTATGCACAATGAGAGGGTCAAAAGTGGGGCGGTTCTTTACGGCAAAAATTTGAGCTACTGCTTCCTCGCTGAAAGCATTGCCCGCTAATCCATAAACGGTTTCGGTAGGAATAGCTACTAATTGGTTGTTTCTTAATAATTTTTCTGCTAAATCAATGTCTGTGCTTATCATTTCTTTTCTCCTAAGCGAATTGCACCCAAAAAACGACTAATAATTGTGAAAAAAAGAACCGCTAACAAGCCCATCTCAGTAGGTACAGGCAAGCCATTTGCTCCTGTCGCGTAAATATCTAACCAAAAACGAGTAAAACCATTATCAATACTATCTAAAAGCCTTTTACCGAAGTTATCATCAAAAACATCTCCCAAATGAATTACCCAATAAACCAAAACTCCCCCCCAAAACAGCAAATAGAGTGGAAAAAGCATATCCCATGTTTTGGGCAACCAATTTGTTGGTACTACCGAAACGTATTTTTTTCTAAAAGACATAATTCCGTATAAAGAAGCCAAGAAGAAGAGTAGCATACATATCCCAAAGACCAAAAAATTTACTTCATAGTACCCTAAAATCTTGTAAGATACCCAAGATGCCATAAAAAAGCTACCTATTATAGAGGCAAATATATCGCCCCACATTTTACGTCTCATAGATTGCTTGTGTTTTTAGAAAAAAATATCATTTTTTTTGAAACTTTTTGTAAAATCTTTCGTATCTAATGTAAAAACTCAAACCAAAATTATCTATGTTTTGGCTTAACTTTTTTCGCAGCAATAAAGATACTAAATCTGTTGCTATACGTAGTCATCTGGATAATTTAATCCAAATGGCAAAAGTTGATGGCTACTATGATGAAGTAGAAAAAGACTATCTACTTAAAGTTGCCCAAAATTACAACATTCCTGCAAGAAATATTGAGGAAGTAGAAAAATATTCTCACGAGGTTTCTATGGCAGAGCCCGAAAACAAAGAAATGATTTATCGCCAACTTTACGAACTTGTAGGAATGATACTCGCCGATGGAGTAGTGCATAATCAGGAAATTGAACTTTGTGCCCGTTTTGCAGAGGAAATGGGTGTGGCACAAGGCAATGGAATGGTTTTTATTTCTAATCTTGTCAAGGAAATTGAAAAAGGAGCTACTCCCAAAGATATTGCCAAGTTTTTCAGTTAGAATGTTTTGAGCGGATATTTTCGTCTTATCTTGTTGAGAATAAATTTTTTTTGCATTTCAAAACTATTGGGGTGCATTTGAGCAAAATCATCTTGCAGTTTTTTCCAAAGTTGAGGCTCTTGTAAGGAAAGTTTTTGCCAATCAATATTTTTCTTTTCAAAATAAGTCTCTAAGCTAATTGTTTCGTCCATAGTTTGTACGAAAATAAAAAATGCCAAAACTTTAAAGTAATGGCATTTTCAAGAATTTGTTTGAAAATTACTTTCTCAAATTTAGCTCCTTCAAAATGGCTCTGTAACGCTCCAAATCATTTTTTTGGAGGTAATTAAGCAAACTTTTACGCTTACCAACCAATTTGAGCAAGCCCAAACGTGTAGAATGGTCTTTTTTATGTATTTTCAAATGTTCGGTAAGATGATTGATTCTTTCTGTAAAAAGAGCTATTTGAGACTCAGGTGAGCCTGAATCCGTAGCACTTTTCGAAGGGCTATATTTGGCAAAAAGTTCCTTCTTTTTCTCACTTGTCAGGTACATAATTGTATTCTTTTAATCCAAACCAAAATTGAGACTGCAAAGGTAAAAACAAAAAATGAACTACCCAAATTTTTTGTAAAAAACTTTTTTAGCATATATCAATCAAACTGCAAAACTTTTTGCAAGGCTGTTTGTTTTTTCAAGAAGCCAAGAACTAAACTGCACAAATAATAATGGACTCGGTAGCAATTTTTTGGTTTCGCAGGGATTTACGTTTGCACGATAATGCAGGGCTTTATCACGCCTTGAAAGGTGCTTATCCTGTTGTACCCATCTTTATTTTTGATAGAAACATTTTAGATGAACTTGATGACAAACACGACCGCCGCGTTACCTTTATTTATCAAGCTCTTGAGGAATTGCAAGCACAATTAGTGAAATTAGAAAGCAGTTTGGAGGTGTATTATGGTTTTCCATTGCAGGTTTTTCAACAACTCACTGGAAAGTATAACGTAAAAGCAGTTTTCACTAATCACGATTACGAACCCTATGCACGCACACGCGACCAGCAAATAGCTGAATTCTTGCAAAATAAAGGTATTCCATTTTGCACCTACAAAGACCAATGCATCTTTGAAAAGCAAGAAATTTTGAGTAATACAGGTTTGCCTTATTCAGTTTTTACACCTTATAGCAAAAAATGGCTTGCTCAACTCACTCCCAAACATTTAGAAAGCTATCCTACGGAAAGTTACTGGAGCAATTTCTATAAACAGCCTGCTCAAAAAATAATTAGTTTGGCAGAAATGGGTTTTGTGAAAACAGAACAGAACTTCCCGAGCAAAGCTATTCGTGAAGATATTTTGAAAAATTATGCTGAAAAACGTAATTATCCTGCCGTAGAAGGTACTTCAAGGTTGGGGGTACATTTACGTTTTGGCACTGTCAGTATTCGTGAGTTGGGCAGAAAAGCTCAAAGTCTTAATCAAACCTTCTTGAATGAACTCATTTGGCGAGATTTTTATATGATGATTCTTTGGAATTTTCCTCATGTAGTTTCGCGGGCATTCAAGAAGGAATACGATTTAATTGAATGGCGTAATAATGAAGAAGAGTTTGCTCGTTGGTGCGAGGGCAAAACAGGTTATCCGATTGTTGATGCAGGTATGCGTGAGTTAAATGCCACAGGCTATATGCACAACCGTGTGCGTATGATAGTTGCCAGTTTCTTGACAAAACACTTGCTTATTGATTGGCGTTGGGGGGAAGCCTATTTTGCCAAAAAACTCCTTGATTTTGACCTTGCTGCTAATAATGGAGGTTGGCAGTGGGCAAGTGGCAGTGGTTGCGATGCTGCTCCTTACTTCCGAATTTTCAATCCTGCTGAACAAACCAAAAAATTTGACCCCCAACTTCAATACATCAAAAAATGGGTGCCCGAATTTGCTGATTTTTCTTATCCTAAACCCATAGTAGAGCATGCTTTTGCCCGCAATAGAGCCTTAGAGACTTATAAAAAGGCTTTAAGTAAGAAAGTTTAGTTTTGCACCTTGTAATTTTTCGTTTTGTTTCTACCAAAAGCCATTTGAAAACCAAAATAAGGAAAAGGTGCAATTTCATTCAAATTGGCAAAATAGTCATAAAGAGAAACGGCTATCATTCCTATATCATAAACTAAGTTTTTCCTTGCAAGCCTAATTGCTAAAGAAGGAGAGAAAATTGGGTTGTGGTTCAAAATGTATGATGAATTTCAGTCCCCTGACAAAATTTTAATAGTATGAATAATATGTTGATAATGAGCATTATTTAAGAGGCAATTTTGTAGATATAAAAGTCCATACCTGAAAAAAGAGAACTCTCTATAACCATTTTGCAAATTCTAATAGGTTTTTTCTTCATTGAGCCAGCGTCCTGTTTTGTATGCCCACACGAAGGCAAGAGATAATAAAAATAACAGTTTCTCAACTTTTCTTGCTTCATAGATAGCCGTATTTTCAAGCGTGAAGCCTTGCGTTTTCAATGCTCTGAAAAGCGTTTCAATGCCCCATCGTTTTTGATAAACCTGAAAAATCTGCCTGTCTGCTTGCAAACTTCCTAAAATCAACAATTCACCTGCCAAAGCAGCTACCATTAGGACACAAGTATTAAACAGAAAATTTTGAAATTTTATCACTTAT
>JANWZC010000210.1 GCA_025054975.1 Raineya sp. | reverse complement strand
GAGCATAGACTACTTCTTTTCTACCTACCACAGGTACGTTGTTTTCTGCCTGACAAGCTATTAAACAAGCACTGCAACCAGTACAAGCATTCAAGTCAATAGCAAGACCCCACCAATGATTTTTATTATAGGCTTCCTCGTGTCCTTTCCACATAGTAAGTTCAGTGGGTTTTTTAGGACCTTCGGAAGTTTGAATATATACATCATACTTTTCACGTATAACTTTGGGGTTCTTCGTGTATTCGGCAAGTTTGGCTTCTCTCACATGTCCTCTTCCCATTAGAGTGTGGTGGGTTTGTGTGAGAGCCATTTGCACTTTTTTATCTGTTTTGCTCAAAGCTACTTCATCAGAGGCATACACCAAACTTTCTCCTTTGAAAGCTACCGCAGGGTAAGCGTTTTGTCCTACGCCATTACCGCATTTACCAATATCGGTATGTCCGTAACCTAACGCAATAGAAATAGTATCTCTTTGTTGTCCGGGCTGAACAAGTACAGGTAGCTCAAAAGAAATACCTTTGGTGGTAACTTTCACAATGTCTCCTGTTGCTACACCCAATTCTTTGGCATAAGCCTTTGAAATTGCAGCGTAATTATCCCAAGTGGCTTTGGTAATGGGGTCGGGTAGTTCTTGCAACCAAGGATTATTTCCAAATTTACCACTTCCCAAACCTATTTTTGTGTAAAGATGTAACTCTTTGCCCTTCCCTTCTTTGAAGTTAATAGCCGAAACGGCAACATTTATATCTGCTTTGAAAGTAGGGACAACAGGTTTTTCTTCTGCCGATGTTGTTGTAGTCTCAAAAACTCCATCGTGAAGGGCTTTTATCCAAGCATTTTCAAAGTCGCCACCTTTGAGTAAGTTATTTTTCCAGAAACTTCTCAAAAAGTTGTAATAATTGGTCTTCAAGCCTGCCCACACAAGGAAACTATCTTGTGCCTGACGTGTACCTTCGGGATAAATAAGCGTAATAGCAGGTTGCTGTAAGCTGTAATGTCCTGCACAAGGCATAGCATCTCCCCAAGACTCCAAATAGTTAGCGTCAGGGCAAATATATTTGCAAAGTTTAGCAGTTTCATCAATGCGGTCGGCAAGAGAAATACTTAGAGGTATGTTTTTAAGTGCGTCAGCTATTTCTTTGCCACGAGGATAATCATACACAGGATTAGTACCATAGAAAATAACTGCTCCCACGCTACCGCTTTTCAAGTCATCAACGAATTTTGCCATTTCTTCGTCGTTGCCTTGTTTAGTATAGTTGGGGTGCGTTAAATCTATGGTAGAGCCGTAGCTACCTAATTCGTTGTTGATAGCATTCACTAATATTTGAACATTCACATCATTAGAGCCACATACCACAAGAGCTTTACCTTTGGCATTTTTGAGGTCTGTGGCGGCTTTTTTAATTCTTTCCACCACTGCATTGTCGCTGATAGCAGGTACGCTCAAACCTCCTACAATTTCGTTGTATAAGTGAGCTACCACCAAAGCCTCTTGCGAAGGACGTATCGCAGTACGATAATCAGCATTAGCTCCTGTAAGCGACATGCCACTTTCAAATTGATAGTGGCGAGAGATAGTGGTTTTATCTTTGTTCAAACGGCGAGTTTGAGCGTATTGCCCACTATATTCCAAAGCATTAAGCCAAGTTCCCAAGAAGTCAGCATTGATACCTACAATCACATCAGCTTTACTGAAATCGTAAGTAGGCAATGCATACACACCAAAAGACTTTTCATTTGCCTTCAAAATACCATACGCAGAAATTGCGTCATAAGTTACGACTTTGGTGTTAGGGTATTTTTTGGTAAATTCAGCCAAGACGGCTTTGGTAGAAGGACTAATGATAGTGTGCGTTACAATATAAATTGTACCCGAAGTACTTTGCAAGGCACTGATAATCTCCTTATCAGCATCTTGGATTTTAATTTTTTGAGTGCCTTTCATGAAGCCATTGAGGCGAGCCAAATCATACAGATTTAGCACTGAAGCCTGCACTCTTGCTGAAGTAGCACCTTTTGTAACTTTGGAAAGCGTATTTCCTTCAATCTTGATAGGTCTGCCTTCGCGTGTTTTTACCAAGATACTGCAATATTCTCCGTCAGCGAAATAGGTGCTAGCATAATAATTCGGAATAGAAGGATCAATCTCTTCGGGCTTGTTGAGGTAGGAAATAGCATTTTTCACAGGAGCCTCGCAAGCCGCAAGCGATACTGCCGCCACACTGAAACCCATAAGTTTCAGAAAATCACGGCGAGAAGTATTTCCATTTTCATCTTTTTCAGCAATAGGCAGAAATTCAGGAAATTCTCTATCAGCCTTTTTTACGAACTCTAAATCGTTGGTAAGTTCTTCAAAACCTTTCCAGTATATTTTTTTGTTTTCCATACCTTGAATTTGCTTTAAGTGAGCCTCTTGACGAGGATTGAAGTAAGTTTTATGTAAAAGTTATTAGTAATGACATTTTGAACATTCCAAACCGCCAATATCTTCCACTTTAAACTTGGTTTTTCCTTTGGATTTGTGGAAGGCAAGTAATTTTTCGTAATAAGGGTTCAATACATCTTTGCCGTTTGCGTCTTTAACAGTATAGCTGACAAGCGTTTGACGATGGCAATCAATGCACCAACCCATAGTCAGAGGGGCTCTTTGCTGAATCACTTCCATTTCTTTTACTTCACCGTGGCATTGTTCGCAAGCAATCTGACCTGCTACGGTATGTTGAGCATGGTTGAAATATGCCAAGTCAGGCAAATTATGTACTCTCACCCAAGGGATAGGTTGGTTATTTTCAATGTAAGTATAAATTTTTTGCATATTTGGAGAGCCAGTCTTGATAGCATTATGACAATTCATACAGATATTTGCCGAAGGAATACCCGCAGATTTAGATTTCATCACGGTAGTGTGGCAATACTGACAAGCTATTTCATATTTACCTACGTGTAATTTGTGTGAAAAAGGAATGGGTTGTGTAGGAGCATAACCAATTTGCATACCAATATCCATAACCTTATCAATACCTGCTTTGGCAATCACAAGGAAAATAATACCAGCTACGGTGCCAATAAAAGCTTTACTTCCAAGAATTTTAGCCAAATCAAACTTAGACTCAACAATTTCTTTGTCAGCTTCATCTAAATCGTCTCTTTGTTTGAGCAATTTGGTAAGCAATGAAGTAAGCACCAAAAGCACCGCCAAGATTACAAGAAGTATAGCTGCCAAAGCACCCAATATAATATTTGTGTATCCTGAGTCGGCAGGAGTAGTTACAGCAGTTGCATTTTGAGCAGTTGTGCTGGTAGCCTGTACGGGCTGTTTTTTGCTTTCCTCGTCAATATAAGCTAGAATGTTTTTGATATCTTGGTCTGTGAAATCAGGGAAGGAGTTCATTGCAGTTTGATTCCATTCGTTGTAAAGTTTTACTGCAATGGGGTCTCCACTTTTAATCATGGATTGTGAATTACGAATCCACTTGATAAGCCACGCTTCTGTACGACGTTGGCTTACATCTTTTAGTGCAGGACCTGTGGCGTTAGTGTGAATCTTGTGACAAGTAGCACAATTTTGTGCATATAGTTCTTTTCCTTTGGCAGGGTCGGCTTTATCTTGTGCCCAAAGGGCATTGATAGAAAGTGCCAGCCATAGAGCTGCTATTGCCAAAGTGTACCGAAAATAACTTTTCTTATGCATAGAGGTAAAATTATTAAAGTACGTTTTTTCTATTGAAAAAATCGGTTCTTTTTGCAGTACAAAAATAATAGGCGTTTTTTTTCTTACAAACACAATTTGCAACAAATTCAAAATTTTTGCAAGAGTTTTTTTTAGCTTTTTCATAAAAATTTGATTTTCAAGGTTCAGCTAAAAAATAATTTCACAATTTAGAACATTTCTAAATAATTTATAAGACCTCACAAACAAATTTACTTATTTGCATATCTGACTTTTTGTAGAAATGCTTTGTTTGTAAAATCTGTATTTTTTAGCTAAAAATTTCACTTGGATAACTTCCATTCAGAAATGGATTATTTTTGCGTTCAAAAGCGATAGTAGTAGGTTCGCCGTGTCCTGTGAAAATAGTAGTTTCATCAGGCAAAGCAAACATCACTTGCCGAATAGAGTTAATCAAGGTATGATAATTTCCACCAGGCAAGTCTGTTCTGCCGATACTCATACGGAAAAGTACGTCCCCATTGATACAGAAACCTTGTTGAGCATTATAGAATACCACATGCCCAGGTGAATGCCCAGGGGCAAAAAGTACTTTCAAAGCAGATTTACCGAATTCTACTACATCATTTTCTTTCAAGT
>JANWZC010000020.1 GCA_025054975.1 Raineya sp. | reverse complement strand
ATAAAGAAGTAGGTAATGCCGTAGCTTGAATTTGTTTTTTTTCGCAAAAGAAAAGATATATTCTTTGAGCAAGTTCCAAAAAAGCAAAAAACCAAAAACCAAAAAAAATTATCGGATAAGAAAGATTATAGAATTGATACATCGGAATTTCCAAGAAGTATGCTAAATGTCCGTTGAGCCAATGTGTAAAAACATTGTAATTCATGGCAGGCGTGCCGTCTAATCCTGTGGTAAAAACTTCATAGGTCTGAAACATTTTGGCACAAGCACTATGATACACTGTATCTCCATAACCAAAGGGTACATTCAAAGCTGAAAGATTTTCTAACAAAATAGGACAAAAGTTAAACTTATAGGCTTGTGCAAGCAAATAACTTCCTATCAAAAAACCTAAAAACACATATCCACCTACTTTTTTGAAAGAAAAAGGCATTTTTTTGAAATACAGGAAAGCTGTTAGAATTCCGAAAACAATTCCCAAGCCTGCTACAAACCAAGAAAGCCACCCTAACCATTCGGCATAACGTTTCAGAAAACCCAAAGTAGCCAAAAAGAATAGCAAATAAACGCTTTGCAGACTATAAGTTCGCCACCATTGTAATTGTGTGGGTTGAGGTAAAAATTGAGGCAGAAGCACAATAAACCAACTCACACCCAAACTTTTCAGTAAAATCTCGTAAGGTATCTGAAAGCCCCATTGATACAAAGGAATGATAATTGTAACAAAAAAACTTATCACACTTGCCAAGACAGCACTTTTCCGAATTGCCATAACTGATGATTTTGCTGTAAAAATAAAAAAAGACCCCAAATTACAAGGTCTTTACGTTATTATTTTCTTGATTTCAAAAGTTTTATTCAGATTTCACTACACACGCACACACACGCACCTGACGCAGTTTATGCCAATTCCAAAGATAAGCCGTAGCTATGCCCAAAATGCCCAAAATATCTAAAACGTGCAAATGCAAAAAAACTTGACTTGCCACAATTAGTAGAAAAGAAAAACTCATCAAAGCTAATGGCAATAGAAATTTATGCAAACGAATATCTTTCCATAGCACCGAAAAACCTATCACAAAACTAACCGCTGTAATGACGATTTCCGTTTCCTCTGAAAATAGCTCTCCTACCGCAGGCACAACAGCAAGCAATACAGGCGTTGCTAAGCAATGCAAACCGCATAACAAAGAAAGTGAAAAACCAAATTTAGCGAGAAATTTATTGTAAAAGTTTTTCATTGTTTCAACTTTGTTGCAAATATACACAAAAGCAACAAAGTTGCAAATATTTTTGTTCAATCAAGAGGTAATTTTTTTTCAAAGTCGTAGAGCGTGAGCAAACGAATTTTATAGTAACCCACCCAAATAGCTTCCAACTGCTTCAAGTAATTTTGTTGTGCCAAATTCTGACTTACCAAAGCCCTTTCCAATTCGCTCAAAAGTGTATTTCCATTCAAATATTCTTGGTAGGTCATTTGATATACTTTTTTAGCAATCGCCTGATTTTTTTTAGCGATTTCTAATTGCTTTTGAGCCGCCAACCAATTCTTGATTTGTAGTTCTAACTCTAACTCCATTTCTTGCAATTCTCTTTCAGTTTCTTGTTGTATCATTTCTTTTTGGAGTTGAGCTACTTTGACTTGGGATTTTCCCCTTTGCCAATCCAAAATAGGTATCTGAAACGAAATGCGTGCATTTTCCTGGTCTTTCACTTGGCGATATACGTCCCTTAATGTTTGTCCGTCTTTGGAAAGTCCAAGTGCTAAGGATATATCTGCTTTCAAACCTGCATTAGCACGTGCTTGGGCAAGCTCTTTATCTGCCTCCAAGAGCTTCCTTTGAATTTCTACACTTTTACGGCTATTTTTCCGAAAACGCTCTAATGCTGTTTCTAAAACTATTTCAGCTTTCAGTTCGTTTGGATATTGCAAATGCACATTTTCTTGAATTTTGAAATAGGTCTGAAATTGTCTCAATGCAAATTCATACTGATTGCGGCTTTGCATAAGTTCTTGTTCTGTCTGCAAACTATTGATTTCATTGCGTAATAGCTCATTTTCCGTGATTTTACCGACCGCAAAACGTTTTTGAGCAAGCGAATACAAACTATCATTGAAAATTTTTTGTTTTTCCAAAACTTGTAAATTTTCCTGTTCTAAAAGCAGTTGGAAAAAAAGTTGTATGCCTTTGATACGAGCCATTTCAGCTTCTTCCTTGAATTTTTTTTGTGCCTCCTGATAGCGAATAGGCTCAATTTTATTATCCCAACGCAAAGCATTAAAACTGCCCAAAGGTTGCCTAATGCCCACTAATGCAGGGTAAGCCAAATAAGAAACTGCATTGGCAGGCTGAAAAACATCAATACGATTAAGCTGTGAGGAGGCAAAAATAGTTGTACCTGTAAAGGCAATATTTTGAGCAATAGAAAGTTCTACCAATGAAGTAGCTAAACTCCGCTCACGAAATGCCTCAACACCGTCATTTTGCGTAACAGGAATAATGGTTCGACTGAAATTGGGCAAATCGCCATTAAACATTAAGCGAGGCTTGTTATTAGAAAGGTGAAAGCGATATTGCCAATAGCTAATTTGAAATTGTTTTTCGGCTTTTTGGTAATCAAAAGTTTGCGAACTTGCCCATTGTAAAACTTCCTCTAAACTGATATTTTTTTGAGCGAATATTGCAGTAGTAATGAATAATGTTAAAATTGCAAATAAAGTTTTCATTCATTGCACGCATTTTGAAGGCTTAAATTTAAGAGATAAACACAAAAAAATGCAAGAAACTCAAAATATTCTTTGAAATGCAAACTTCTAATTTCAATCCACTACCCCTAATTTTTTAATCCCAAAATCTTAAACCTCAAATTTTTATGGTCAGGAAAATATTGAAGCGGAAAAGTAAATTTCAAAGCAAGTTTCTTGAGCCTGTAATTTCGGTGTTTTGGTATTCTTTTCCTGTACAACTTCTATTGCTCAATCTGCGAAAAAACCACCTTTTGGTGCTTTCTTGGCTACTTCTCATTGGTATTGTTACCGACAACGTGGGCAGTATGATTGGACTTTCCTACCTTTTTTTAGAACCTGAATACATCAACCGAGTCAATGAATGGAGTTTGGCAATTTTGGGGATTACGTTAGGAGGCTTTACAATGTCTTATCAAATTACTTGTTACCTTTGGGACGGACATCGTTTCGGTTTTTTAGGGCATCTGAAATATCCTTTCCTTAAATTTTGCATCAATAATAGTTTTTTCCCTGCTCTTTTCTTGGGTATTTATTTGTGGGAATTTGTAGTGTTTGCCCGAGAAAATGCTTTGGAGTTGGAGGGAAATATTTGGTCTGAGGTTTTGGCATTTTTGGCAGGCTTTTTCCTAATGTGTGGTTTTTTCTTTTTCTACTTTTACCTTACGAATTTAGATATTTTCAAGGTAGTCAATCGCGTAACCGAAGGCTTGAACGTAAGTCTGCGAAAAGTAAAAATTGTACGAATGAATATCAAAGAACGTTACGACTCAGCACGACACGACAAAATCCGTGTAGATTATTATTTTGCTCATCCTTTTTCCTACAAAAAAGTACAAGAGGTGATTGGCATTGATAAGCAAATACTCATGAAGGTTTTTAATCAAAATCACATCAATTCAGTTATCATTCAATCTACGATTTTTATTGCAGTGATTTTTTTAGGCTATTTTGAAGAAAATCCTTATTTTCAGATACCAGCGGGAGCAAGTTTAGTTCTACTGCTTACACTGGGAATTATGTTTTTGGGGGCTTTTACATTTTGGTTCAAACGTTGGGTGATTACAGCTCTAATAGTTTTCCTTTTAGTTTTCAATCACATTACCAAAATGGATTGGTTCAATCAGGCTTATGAGGTGTATGGCATAGATTACGATACTACCGAAAAGCCTGAATATTCTACGCAAGCAGTACGCGAGGCGGCTAATGATGAAAATTTCAGAAAAGATTACGAAGCCACTTTGGAAATTCTAAACAACTGGCGAGCTAAATTTCCTAAAAAAGAAAATCCTAAAATGGTGATAATTTGCGTAAGTGGAGGCGGACAAAGGGCTTCAGCTTGGGCTATGCGTACTTTGCAATATGTAGATAGCACCCTCGGCGGGCAACTCATGAACCACACCATGCTTATCACAGGAGCTTCAGGCGGACTGGTAGGTGCGGCATATTTCAGGGAATTGTATTTGCGTCAGCAGAAAGGTGAAAAAATTGATATTTATGCTAATGAATATTACGAAAACATTACTCGCGATAATCTCAATGCAATTACTTTCAGTTGGGTAGTGAATGATATTTTCTTTCGTTTTCAAAAATTTAACTACAAAGGTAGAACTTATTACAAAGATAGAGGCTATGCCTTTGAACAACAACTTAACGAAAATACAGACGGCATAATGGACAAGGCTCTTTGCGAATACCAAGAACCTGAAAGAAAAGCCCTTATTCCTATGATGATACTTTCACCTACGATTGTCAATGATGGCAGAAAGCTCTACATCTCTCCGCAAAACATTTCGTATATGTGTACGCCCAGCCTGTTTCAAAAACGTTTTCTGAATCAAAAAACCAAAGGAATAGAATTTTTACGTTTTTTTGAAAAACAAGATAGCAAAAACTTACGATTTTTGAGTGCCTTACGCATGAGTGCAACTTTTCCGTATGTTGCTCCCAATGTAAAATTGCCTTCCAACCCTGAAATGCAAATCATGGATGCAGGGATTTCAGATAATTTTGGTATGGAAACTGCCGCTCGTTTTTTATATGTGTTCAAAGATTGGATACAAAAAAATACTTCGGGAGTGGTGGTCGTTTCTATACGCGATACGCAAAAAAATAAACCCATTGAAAAACGTATTCAGCAGTCCTTGTTTCAAAGACTTTTTACTCCTTTGGAAGGCATTTACCTGAACCAAGAATATATGCAAGACATCAATAACGATAATCTTTTAGAATTTGTGCAAGGCAGTATGCCCAAAACGCAAATTCACAGGGTAGAGTTTGAATATGTACCTATTTCCAAGAATTTAGATGAAATTCACAAAGCTCTTGAAAATCCCGACAAATATCAATTACCTCCTAAAATTGTCATTGAACGTGCTGTATTGAGTTGGCATCTGACCAAAAAAGAAAAACAAAGTATTCACCGCACCATTTACGAACTCCGCAATTTCAATTCTGTTAGATATTTGGCTTCACTGCTTGGGGTGGGAATTTGAATATATTGTAATTTATGCTGATTGTAAAGTGTTTTTCGGGAGAGTATATCATTAAAACCACTCTTTTGGTCGTGGAGCGAAGCCGAAACGCCAAAAGAGTAGTACAAAACCAAATTTCTTTTAGTATAGGTTCTAATGTATCTAATCAAAAATTAGAGCCCTAATGAAAGGAGTTCTACTTTTGGTTTGATTTTCCTACCACTATCATTTTCATCAATAATAATAAATTCCTCTACGACTTTTTTATTGTATGCTTTCCAACCATTACGAAAATCTCTGCTAGAAGCGGCAATAAATTCAGCAAATCTATCCGAATTAAGTTGTTTTAGCAAAAATTCGTAGTCTCCTTCATATTTAATGCAGTAACCTGAATAAAATGTAGCTTCCTCGTTTTCAACTAAGATAAAGTTAGGCTTTTTATTCATAGGTGAAAAAATAATTTTCTTACCAAAACTACTATCTAATCCCTGACTTCTCCCGAAAGCGTACCAAGCCACAGGATTAGGTTTGCCATTATCACGCTTATCTAACTCTGCTTTAATACTTAACAAATATTCATAGGCTAACGGAAAATACAAACGTAACTTGTTTTCATCAATAATTTGATGTTTGCCATTAATTTTCTCATAAGGAAAGAGAATGTATTCGTAAATTATATCTTGACTGCTTTTGAGTTTAGAGGCTTTTATAATAGGTTTTAGAATAGCCTTCTCTATCTTGATTTGCCCTTTGAAAAATGTGTTTGCAAGCACATATTCATCATCAAGAGGTTTAATTGTAAAAATATAAGCTTTATCGCAGAGTGTGGTTATGCCTACATGAATTTTACAGATATCTTTGAGTTTTACACCTCGTTGCGAATTAGACTGCAAACTCAAATTCCAGATTTTTTGATTTTTAATGCTACCAAAGTCAATACTAAATTGCTGAAAATTTTGATTATCTTGGGTTTGTTCATAGAGCAAATATTGTTGGGGCTTTTTCCCAAAGATACTAATAGCACTATATGTGGTTGCGTTTTCAAAAAGTTGTGTATGAGTATAATTGATAATCTTGATAACATTCTGTTTATGAGCAAAGTATGAACGCATAAATTTTGCTGTCTCGCTATAAAGAAATGTATTGGGTGTGATTAAACCACAAATCCCCTCTTCTTTCAGAAGGAAATAACATAGCTCAAAAAATGCAATATAAATATCTGTGGAGCCTGTTTTACAGAATTTGTAAAAATTTTGTATAAATTTTCTGTCTTTTTCTGAAAGGTGCTGAATACGAATATAAGGTGGATTGCCTATAATAAAATCAAATTTTGTTGTGTTCTGCTCTAAAATCTTTTGAAGAGAATTGCAAACATAAATGTTCCAATTTACTTGTATTTGCAAAGGAGCTACGAGTTTGTTTAAGTTGGCAATGCAATCTCTTACAGCAATTTCATCAATATCCCAGCCATACACTTTTTCAAGATTTTCTTGTAAATTATCAAGTGAGGAGAACTTGATAATTCTTTCTACAATCTTACTCAAAAAACGACCATCACCACAAGCAGGATCTAAAATAGTCTTTCCTAATATGCTAACATTATGATAGCCTATCTCGTCCAAAATTTTTTCAACTACACTAAAAGGAGTGTAAACTTTACCTAAAAGTTTTTGCTTATCGTAACTTTTAGTGAGTGAAGCCATATTCATTATACTTTTTGGAGTTTTGCAAAATTTTCTATCTCTCGGCACAAATTTTCAACGGAAACTTTACTTTCTAGTAATTCTGCAAAATTTACATCATAGATTTTGCTGGTTTGTAGTTTGCTTACTTTATTAGTTGTTTCGTCAATTTCCACAATAAAAATGGCTAAAACATAAGGCTTATGTGCCATTTGAATATCAAAAGCCAAATTCACGTATTTTTGTAAGTCCTTTTGGCTGATGATTTCTATCTTGGTAGCTTTTTTGTTTTTTTGTTTTTTGTTGCTCTTGGAATAGTAAGGAGTTTTGTATCTCAAAATGATTAGTTGAACATAAGGAATATTTAATCGTTGAATATTAGCAGTTTCGCCCATCATATTCTCAAAATAATTATTGGCATTTTGTTTGTAATTGGAAGTTACAAACTTGATACCCATACAAAAAACAGGTTTTCCCTTGCAAGTAACAGCTATATCAACATCTTTGGGATAATATTTCCCTTCAATGGTTAATTCCTTATTGTTTAAATGGTGAATTTGGAAGTTTTCTCCAAAGGTTTCTTGTAGAAAGTTTGCCCAAAAAGTATGAAGAGGTTTTAATTTTTCGGTACTTCTAGGTCCGTGTTCTAAATATTTTACAAAAGACTCTGACAATGCTTCTAAAAATGCCCGTTCGTTGTACATAAAATTTATACTTTTCTTGCTCTTTAAAAATCTTCACAAGCCCCGTCCTAACTATCTGCTCTTTAAATTTTCAAATTCCAAAATATTTAAGAATGCCGAAATTACGCCTGTTTCAGAAACAAATTTAATGATTTTCTATTTGATTTTTTTGCACCTTTATGCCTAACTGCCTTGCTAATCACTTTATAAAATTTGCAAATCAACTTTTTGTACTAGTTATTTTAGTACCGCTCTTTAACCAATTACTCCATATAAGCCCAATCAATGCCTTGTTTGGTATCTTTGAGCGTAATGCCTACTTTTTTCAAATCGGCACGAATTTCATCAACTTTGGTATAGTTTTTTTCTGCTTTGGCTTCGGCATACACTTTAAGCAAAGTTTGTAAAAGTGGTTCAACATCTTGAATAGGAGTTTCTTTAATACCCAAAATTTCCCCCAAAACCAAAGGATACATTTTTTGTAAATATGCCAAAGTATCTGCTTGTATAGTATTGAGTTTGGCAATATTTGTTTGTAAGATATTGATTTTCTTTGCAATAGAAAGCAAATGAGTAATAGCCAAAGCCGTGTTTAAGTCATCGTCAAGAGCCTCAAAAATTTTTTGAAAATCATTGTAAATTTCATTTTCAAATTTGACATCGTGAGCGGAAGAATCAAAATGAATGTGTTGTAGTTTTTGTAAAACTTTGCCTGCATTGATAAGTTTGAAATAATTTTTTTGAGCGGCTTGCAAGGCTTCATTAGAAAAATCAATAGTGCTTCGGTAGTGAGCTTGCAAAATAAAAAGCCTCACCACCATAGGCAAATAGGCTTGACTAAGCAAAGGATGAGACCCTTCAAAAAGCTCAATCAGACTAATAAAATTCCCCAAAGATTTACTCATCTTTTGCCCATTGACGGTAACCATGTTGTTATGCATCCAATATTTTACAGGACTTTTTCCTGCATTAGCGGCTTTAGCTTGTGCAATTTCACACTCATGATGAGGAAAAATTAAATCCATGCCGCCACCGTGAATATCAAAAGTTTCGCCCAAGTATTTGGTACTCATTACGCTACACTCAATATGCCAACCAGGAAAACCCACCCCCCAAGGAGAATTCCAACGCATAAGGTGTTCGGGAGCGGCTTTTTTCCACAAAGCAAAATCAGCAGGATTTTTCTTTTCGTCTTGTCCTTCTAATGTTCTACGCTCTTCGCCTGCCCCTGCAATCAATTCATCAATTACTCTGCCTGAAAGTTCGCCGTAGTTGTAATTTCGTTTCTGATAGGCTTCTACATCAAAATACACCGAGCCGTTCACTTCATAGGCTAATCCTGCTTGCAGGATTTTTTGTGTCATTTCAATTTGCTCTAAAATATGTCCTGTGGCAGTAGGCTCAATGTCAGGACGTAAAACATTTAGTTTGTCCATGACCTCGTGATAGCGAAGCGTGTAGCGTTGGACAATTTCCATAGGCTCTAACTGCTCCAATTTCGCCTGCCTACTGATGCGGTCTTCACCTTCATTGTTATCGCCGAGTAAATGCCCTACATCTGTAATGTTTCGCACAAAACGCACCTTATAGCCCTTGTAGGTCAGGTAACGGCGAAGTACATCAAAAACTACGGCTGGTCTGCCGTTGCCTATATGAGCATCATTATAAACCGTAGGACCGCATAAATAAATCCCCACAAAAGGTGGATTGATAGGCTCAAAATCTTCTTTCCGACGCGTAAGAGTATTGTAAATTTTCAAGGCTGTTCAAATTTTTTTCGCAAATTTAGTATTTATCGCCAAAGCATAACAATTTTACAAAAATAATCGCAGGTAATCTTGAAAAATGAATTGTCGGTTACGTTTGTAATTAGTAGTTTCTTGCAATAAGTTCAACCTGACAAAATCTTTGATAAGTCTACTGGCAGTAGAAAATTCTACTTGCAAATATTCAGCTACCTCACTGACTTCTACAATCGGTTTTGTATAAAGTAGTTGTAATAATTTTTTTGCTCGGCTGTGTTTTTTGCCTAATTGAGCAAGTAAGGTTTCAGCTTTTTCTTTCAGTTTGATAATACTTTGAAAAGTTTGTATGGCATTTTCGGAAGTTGTTAGCACGCCTTGCAGAAAAAATTTGAGCCATTGTACTAAATCGTTGTGAGTACGTACTCTCTGGAGGTTATCATAATACAAACTTCTGTGTTTTTCAAAAAAATCGGACAAATAGAGAGTTGGTTTGGTAAGTTGCTTTTCACTAACTAAAAAAAGCGTGATAAGCAATCTACCTATTCTGCCATTTCCGTCTAAAAATGGATGAATTGTTTCAAATTG
Organism: Raineya sp.; assembly: GCA_025054975.1. GTDB lineage: Bacteria > Bacteroidota > Bacteroidia > Cytophagales > Thermonemataceae > Raineya. The sequence continues at coordinate 11,315 of JANWZC010000020.1, read as the reverse complement.
ATAGTGGGCAATAGCAATTTTGAGCAAAGGGGGGAGATGAGTTTCGGAGTTATGTAGAAATTTCTCAAAGTCGCTCATAAGTTCATCAAGGTTCTGAGGAGCAGGTGGCACAAAAATGGCATCATTCAGACTCGCTCCTCCAATCCAATTTTGGCTACGTCTGAACTCACCGAGTTGTTTGTATTCACCTCTCACGCCTTGCATAAGTATCCGATGAGCCTGTTTGATTAGGCGGTTGGAAAGCGGCAATTTTTCTAATTCCGCAATACAATGATTCATTGCCTTGATGTAATTCTGTACTTCTTGCCAATCTTGACGCTGTTCGGGGTGAATTTGCTCAGCTTTCTGAATCGCTTGTTCAATGTTGGTTTGTGTGCCTTCAATTCTACTGCTCAACGTACTCTCCTTAACTACGTGCATTTGTATAAAGAAATCCACATCAGGAATAAGCTGAGAGTAGGCATTAAGCTCGCCTAATTTTTTGTCAGCTTGGCTCAATAACAAAATTATTTCAGGGACATCAATTTGCCAAGCAGTATTGATAAGTGTAGGCTCAAAACTTTTGTATTGAAATTGTTTTTGCCAAATACCAGCTCTAAATTCGCTCAACTTTATCATACATTTGTGCAAGTTTGTGCAAATATAAAAATTTATATTTGCACAAAAACGTTTTTCTGCAAATATGGATTTTCTTATTTGCAGAAAAACAAGAAAGTGCAAATAAGAAGTTGCCAATAAACAAAATTGTGTGTAAAGCGTTTTTTCATAAATTTTTAAGCAATGCAGGAAGAAATTAGTCGCTTCATAGAGTTTGGAAAAATCTTTGACCGACCTACGCGTAGCTACTTGGTAGAATATTTGAAAAAAAAGCTCCACTTACCTCATCAATTTGACCGCATGGCAACTGCTTTGCAGATTTACAACTTGCCCATTGCCAAAGCATTAGATAAAATTTTGGAAAGCCCGAAAGTGAAGGCAATCACAGAAAAATACAATCGTGTGGCTGAGCAAGTGCTTGTAGATTTGCTCAAATGGCTTAAAAAGACGCAGTCAAATATGGAGCTACATAGCCCTTTTGCTGATGAAATCAGTCTCTTTCAGCGTTGGGAAGCAACCCCTGCGTTTTGGTGGGCAAAACAATGGTACCACCTTACCAATTACCTCAAAGAAACTTACACTGCCGAAGAGTTGGATATTAGTTTCTACGAGAAAAAATTTGAGGAAATTCTCCACTACATTGACCTTTTTGCCCTGGAAAAAGAAGGTAAAAAATACGAAAAAGAATTGCAAGAGTTAGAAATCATTGCGGAAGATTTACTTACGCAATGGAAAGCCTTACTTACTGCCAAGCGTTTGCAGTGGGAAATGGAGCAGGCTGAAAAAGAACAAGAAGCCTTTTTACAGATTTTGGAGCGTAAAATTGAGGAGTTCAGCAAGTTCATAGAATTGATTTCTCCTTTTGCCAACGAAGTGGGACGTTTCTGGGACATCTCATCGGGCAAGTGGCACAAAGCAGGTTTTGAACTTTTAGAAAAATATGCTCAAATTCTCCAAAAAGAAGATAGCTTGCGAGAACTTGCTGAAATGCTTGGTAAAATGCGTCAAGCTCGCACCGAAACTAACGAGGAGATTTACGAAAATATCATTAGCCGTAAGGCTTGGGTAGCAGATTTTCAGAAAAAAGATGAAATTGGTGAAGTATATCAAGATAATTATTTGCCTACGGTATTGCCTTCGGAAGTGGCTTTCTTGGGCGATAAAACCACTGAAAATGCCTTTTGGAAAAAATATGTTGAAAAGGAATTATTAAGTTTTCGGTATCAGGGGAAAACATTGGTACAGCACGATAAAATTCAGTTTGTACGTCAGCAGAAGATAAGAAAAAAAGAAAAAGGTCCTTTTATTGTGTGTGTAGATACCAGTGGCTCTATGGAAGGTACTCCTGAGCAAATCGCAAAAACACTTTGTTTTGCTATTCTGAAAATGGCAAGTCAAGAAAACCGCAAAGCGTATCTTATCAATTTTTCGGTAGGAATTAAAACTATCAATCTGTCGGATTTGGCAAATTCTATGGATTTGCTCATAGAGTTTCTGATGATGTCTTTTCATGGCGGTACAGACGCCTCTCCTGCTCTCATTGAGGCTATACGTATGCTTCAAACTAACGAATACAAAGAAGCCGATGTACTCATGATTTCTGATTTTGTCATGTTTGCTTTGCGTGAAGATATTATTCACAAGATACGTCAAGAGCAAGAAAAAGATACACGTTTTCATAGTCTTATCATTTCCAACAGACCTAATCCCGAAATTATACATCATTTCGACAACAACTGGCAATATAATCCCGAAAGTAAAGAAGTCATCAAACTGATTTACAAAGATTTGCAAAGTTTGGTACGGAGTAGTTAGTACAGAGTAGTTAGTACAGAGTAATTAGTACAGAGTAGATATTGCGAGGTGTGAGTAATAGATACATCGTAATGGCTGTAAGGTTTTGTGGCAAAATATATAACTTTTCTAAAAACAAACCACTCAAATTTTCAACCATTCAATCAAAGCAACTTAAATTTGAACCTTTGGCTAAATTTTTTTGAAATTAGTTGCGAGTTTTGATTTTTTTGTTATGTTTGCCTTGCAAAATTTTCACTAAAAAACGTTTTTTATGCAAACCAAAAAATTTTTCGCTGTTTTAGTTCTGTTAGCTATAGGCTTTACGATAGTAAGTTGCGGCAATAAGGAGTCAGATAAGAAAACTGCCGACACTACTATCACCCAAAAAGTAAAAGATGAAGTTATCAAGAATGTTGCTGAGGCTGTAAAGCAGCTGCCTCCTGTGCAAGAATTACCCGATTTGCTTGCTTCGGCAGGTGTTGATGATTTCTATGAAAAATTGGTCAATCCTGCTAAAAACGTTGATAAGTATCTGACCACCAACGACCTTGCCGCTATGAACTTTGGCGTTTATGTGATGGATTTAGGTTATGTATTGAATTATGAAAAAATACAACTCGGTAGCGAATACATGAACGCTTGCCAAAAACTTGCTGATAAAATTGGGGTTAGTTCTGCCATAGACCAAAAGAAAATTGAGCGTTTTGGTAAAAATTTAGATAAGAAAGACTCGCTCATCAAAATAGCCAACGAGACTGTTCAGAATATTGATAAATACTTGCGTGCTAATGAACGAGCTAATGTCTCAGCTATTATTTTAGGGGCTATGTTTGTGGAAGGTTTGCATATTTCTACCAGCATTATCACAATGCCTTCGGATATGGACAAAAATACCAAAGATTTGGTGTTTAGCAGAATGGTAAAAATTATTGCCGACCAAGAAAAATCTTTGGATGATGCTATTAGCTCATTAGAAGCTGTCAAACCCACAGATAAAGCACAAGAACTACTCAATGGCTTAAAGGCTATCAAACAGGTGTATGTAGAGAAAAAATATGGGGAAAAATTTGCCTCATACAAAACAGGTGAAAAAATACCTGTTTCCACCGAAGACCTTAAACCACTCCAAGAAAAAGCACAATCAGTGAGAAAATTGATAGTAGAATAGTTAAGGTTAAAAATCTTATTGCGTTTTTTGTACTTAAAAAAATTGGTTTCAAACCCCTCTTTTGGTGTTTTAGCTTTTTATTGATGAACATACTTCGGCTTACAAATCAGTAATAAAATCAAAGCATGCTTAATAACCAAAAGAGGGCTTTAATAATGCCTCTCCTCAAAACTACTTTTTTGTTTTGTTTCGTGTAGAAGTAGCTATCTCCGTAAAAAATTTTGCGAAGTTTATTAGGTAACTCTATACCATAACAATCCAACTTTTTTTAATTTTGCAAATATCTCAATAGTTTCAAATCAAAAATACCAGTGTTATGGTTATCTCCGCTGAAAGAATGTTAGAGATGTTGGGTAATACGTGTGCCTGTTTGGTTACAAATGAGAAGGGCTATATTTTACAAACAAATGACCTTGCTCAACAAATCTTTCAATTCCCCACTAAAACCCAATGCAATTTCATAGAAAACTACTTGAATGATGTATTCATAGATAATTTGTCTTCATCAGTTTGGGCAGGAGATTTGAGCTATAAAGTTTCCAAAAAACCTTTTTTTACGCAAATTTTTCCCGATAGTGAAGCCAAAAAATGGATTTGGGCAATTTATCCGCAAATTTCTGAAACAGCCAGTCATATTACTCCTAAATTGCAAAAAGTTTTGCAAGAAATTAGTGAAGGCATTTTGTTTTTAGATGTAGAAAATGGAAATATTTTGCAAGCTAATAATGCCGCCTTAAAGTATCTTCATTACAACGATTTAAGCGAATTACGCACTAAAAAATTTTCTGATATAGAAAAAGACCTTGCTCAGCAAAAAAGTATCAATGCTTGGAAACGTTTCCTGATTGAAGTCAAACAGCGTAGTCCTGAGCCTTACGAAATGATTTCGCTTTTCTTGCAGAAAGAAGGTACAACTATTCCTGTACAAGCAGAAATCTTCTACGATGAAAACGATGGAGATGCTTATGTCAGCGTGGTATTTCGGGACATAAGCAGTCAGGATAAATTTGTGGAGGAATTATTGGATAGCCAAAGCAAAAAATTTCAACTTCTCATTGAAAATCTAGAAGACTCGGTACTTCTGCTGGATGAAGCTGCTACCATACAATATGCCTCCCCTGCGGCGCATAAGAGTTGGGGATTTCAGAGTAATGAACTACATGGCGAAAATTTTTTTGATTTAGTGCATCCCTATGATTCTTCTTTGGCTCAAAAAATCTTTTTTGAGGTTATCAATACTCGGCGAAAGCTTTTTCGTACTACCTTTCGCATTTTGTATAAAGATGGCTCGGCTCACTGGATGGAAATTAAAGCCAAAAATTTACTGCGAGAACCCTCTATCAATGCAGTACTTGTGATTATTCATAACGTAACTCAACAAACCCTTGCCGAAGAGAAAATTATTCAAGCTCTTGAAAATGAAAAACGCTTGAACGAAGAACTTGCCAAAAGAGAAGAACGCCTTAAAAACACTTTGGAACTAGTTCGTCAGAAAGAAAACGAACTCAAAAAAGCTAACCAGGTTTTAGAAGATGCCCAGACTTTTGCTAAAATGGGTTCGTGGTATATCAATATCAAAACAGATGAGATTTTTTGGTCAAGGCAAACTTTTATTTCCTTTGGTATGAACCCTGATACCGATAAAGTTCCCAAAGACCGAGAACAACTCAAAAATTATATCCATCCTGACGATAGAAATATACTTTCCGAATACTTTGATAAAATTATTGCAGGAGAAATAGATAATTATGAGTTAGAATTAAGACAATATCAGAAAAAAGAAGACTCCTACAAATGGTTTCTCACCAAAGCCCAAGCTATCAAGGAAAACGGAGAATTGATAGGAATATCTGGAATTACACTGGATATTCACGAAAGAAAAATCGCCGAAGAGAAAATTCGTCAAGCCAATGAAGAATTGAGTAAAGCTAATTCTGAATTAGATAGGTTTGTGTATAGCGTTTCTCACGATTTACGAGCTCCCATTTCTTCGCTTTTAGGGCTTATCCAACTTGCCCGTATGACCGATAATTTACCTCAGATTAAAGAGTATCTATCACTTCAAGAAAAAAGTATTCGCCGCTTAGATAATTTTATCAAAGACATCTTGGACTATTCCCGTAATGCTCGCTTGGAGATTCAGCCTGAAGTCATTCATTTTCAAGAGCTTATTGAAAATTGCTTTGAGCAGTACAATTACATGGAAAATTCTAAAAAAATTCTTAAAACCATTGAAGTAAAAGGGAAAGTACCTTTTTATTCTGACAAAAGCCGCTTGAACATTGTTTTCAACAACTTACTCTCCAATGCTATTAAATATGCCAATATGCGGCAAGAACAGCCTTTTATTGAAGTAAAAGTAGATATTACACGCAAACAAGCCAAAGTAAGCATACGAGATAATGGAATAGGTATTCACAAAGATCACATAGGAAAGGTTTTTAATATGTTTTACAGAGCTAATGATATGTTAGCAGGTTCAGGATTAGGATTATACATCGTGAAGGAAGCTATCAACAAATTAAGAGGAGAAATTGCTCTGGAGTCAGAATTAGGCAAAGGCACGAAAGTTTATTTTACAATTCCCAATTTGGGAAAAGGCTAATTTTGCAAATTATACTATACCCAAATAAATTTCTCCCTCTTTTGCATTTCAGATTGTTACTGAGCTTGGTAAAGTATGCTCAACCACTCAAAGAACAGGTTTCCTCAATAACTCTTGCGTATAGACAAAATTATGTAATTTTCAGCGATTTTTTTCACCATAAACAACGCAATTTATGAAACTTGGTGTTATTCGTGAAGGCAAAGTACCTGTGGATAGGCGTGTAGTACTTTTGCCTCATCAATGCAAATACATTCAAGAACATTTTCCCGTAAAGATTTTAGTGCAATCTAGTGTAGTGCGATGCATAAGAGATGAAGAATATGAGGCATTAGGCTTGCCCGTAGTAGAAAATATGGACGAATGTGATTTACTTGTGGGCGTCAAAGAAGTGCCTATCAAAGACCTTATCCCTGAAAAAACTTATATGTTTTTTTCGCATACTATCAAGAAACAGCCTGCAAATAGAGCATTATTACAAGCAATTTTAGCCAAAAAAATTCGTCTGATAGATTACGAGTGCCTTACTGATGAAAATGGAGAAAGAATTATTGCCTTTGGACGTTATGCAGGCATTGTGGGGGCTTATCATGCCTTACGTACTTGGGGTCTAAAATACAAACTTTACGAATTGCACCGAGCCATTGATTGCAAAAGTTATGAAGATTTACTCTCGGAACTAAAAAAAGTCAAATTACCTCCTATTAAGATAGCAGTTACAGGCAGAGGTCGTTCGGGGAAGGGGGCTTTGGAAATTTTGCGAGCCGCTGGTATCAGGCAGGTAAGCGTACAAGAATATTTAGAACAAGAATTTCAGGAAGCAGTTTTTGTGCAGTTGGCATCTTCGGATTACTACAAGCCCAAACACCCTAAAATTCCTTTTGAAGTTTTTTACGATAACCCTGAATTTTTTGAAGGTGATTTCTTGAAGTTCGCTTCTTGCACAGACCTATTCATTTCTACGCATTTTTGGCATCCCAAAGCTCCCAAACTTTTTGAATTACAAGATACTCAAAACGAGAAATTCCGTATTCGTGTCATAGCTGATATTACCTGCGACATTGGGGGGTCTATTCCTACTACATTACGAGCCTCTACAATTGCAGACCCTCTGTACGACTTCAATAGAAAAAACTTTCAAGAAGAAAGAGCTTTCAGTAATCCCGAAAATATCACCGTAATGGCAGTAGATAACTTACCCACTGAATTACCATTTAGTGCCTCAGAGGATTTTGGAGGACAATTTATTCAGCGAGTTTTGCCTCAGTTTTTCAACGGCGATAAAGACGGCATTTTGGCAAGAGCTACCATTGCCGAAAACGGAAAACTTACCGAAAGATTTAGTTATTTGCAAGATTACGTTGAGGGGTATTGAGGCTTCGTTTGCCTATGATTACGCCATCAAGCATATCAATAGTATGATGAGCATACTGGGCATCTTGTGCTGAATGAGTAACCATAAGAATCGTTACTCCTTCTTGATTGAGTTGCCAAAGAATTTGCATAATTTCTTCACTATTTTGGCTATCCAAGTTGCCTGTGGGTTCATCGGCAAGCAAAATTTGCGGATTGATACACAAGGCTCTCGCGATAGCTACTTTCTGCTGACCACCTCCCGAAAGTTGTTGAGGAAAATAACGTGCCTTGTGAGCAATTTTCAATTTTTCTAACATCTCGTAAGCCCTTTGCCTACGTTCTTTGAGGCTATAACCCAAATACACCAAAGGTAATTCTACATTTTCCTGTACGGTGAGTTCATCAATAAGATTGAAATTCTGAAAAATGAAACCAATATTTTTTTTACGTAAATCGGCTTTTTGTTTTTCGGAAAGACGAGTAACTCTTTGCCCCAAAAACCAATGTTCTCCTGTAGTAGGTGTATCTAAAAGTCCCACAATGTTGAGCAGCGTAGATTTCCCACAACCCGAAGGTCCCATAATTGCCAAAAAATCTCCTTTTTGTACATTCAAATCAATACCTTGCAAGGCTTGGGTAGCTATTTCACCATTCCAATAAGTTTTGGTAATCTGTAATAATTGTATAAAAAACTGCATTTTGCAAAGTTTTTCAAAAGTAATGTCAGCAAAATTTCGTTTAATTTTAAGAAGGAATAATTACCCTATTGCCTTTTTTAGTATTTCAGCTTGTTATTGAACACACTTTCAACGCTACAGGTTGAAGGTAGGCTCAACAACCAATAAACAAAAAAATCAATTTTTGAATGTATCAATTCAAAACTACTCCAAATGCTCAAAACCTATTTTCTACCAAAATCTGCGGGTATTTCGCCCCATTTATCGGTTTCCCATTTGAGAACAGGATTTTCGTAAGCATTATTTTGCAACCATTCTTCTGCTCGTCGAATTAGCTCAAAAACAGGCTTATTTTTCTCAGAAATTGCTCTTTCGGTTCTACATTTCTTTTGTTTGAGCCAATTTAATGCCGTTGTACTATCGGTAAAAACAGGAATTTGAGAGTTTTGCTTTTTCAGATGAGCCAAAGCATGCACAATAGCCAAAAACTCTCCCATATTATTGGTAGCGTCTTGAAAATTTTTTTGGTGAAACACTACTTTGCCCGAAGGATAATGCACGCCGCGATATTCCATTTCGCCTGTTTGCATATTGCAAGCGGCATCTACACATAAAAATTCGGCATAAGGCAAGTTGTTAGGTAATTGGGGTGAGGTCTTTTTACCAATATGTTTTTCAAAAGGCTCTGTAAAGGCTTTTTGGGCTTCTTCTAATTTTTCAAAAGACTTATATTTCGCTCCTTTGAAGCCATCTACTTGGGCTTTGCAATCTTGCCAAGATTCATAAATGCCCTGACTTCTTCCTTCCCAGACTACATAATATTTTTGAGCCATTAGCGAATTCTATCAGCGGAACGTACTAAATTTTCATCTCTACGGATAAAGCGGTTGGCAATCATATTGCATATCAAAGCCACCACTGGTAAAAACAAACCTATTTGAAACTCTCCTCTTTGTTCGGGCAAAAGCATTTTTTCAGCATCGTTGATAAGCAGTGCCGTAGCTACCGTAGCCGAAGCAATCAGTAAAGAGTTGATAAGATTCAAAAAAATCTGACGAGGACGATGACGATAACTCAAAAGAGAAATGACACTCAAAATAACAGCCATAAAGCCTAAAATAAATATGTAAATGGCAGATTTTTCCTCTAAAACTTCCTCACCTTTGAGTTTTTTGAGTCCTGTGGCATTGATAACCAATTCTATGCCCGATGTGGTATCTTTTTTTATCCATATAGGCAAGAACATAAAAAAAGTCATCACAAAGGCAATCGCTGCTAAAAATACACTTTGTATGCGTTGTATCATAAGAGTAGATGTTTTTGTGCAACTTAAAAGTTTGAAGGTAGGAGTTCAGAGTTAGAAGGTAAAAAAATAAAACCTTAACTTCAACTTTTAACCTCAAACCTTTGAACCTTCAAAAGTTTCTGCTACAAATTTATGAAAATTTAGAAAAATGTCAAAATTTAGAAAGTAAGTTTGATTTTTTTACAATCCAATGCCTTGTCGTAGGGCTTGAATAGTTTTGTTCCAGATTTCTTCGTATTCTACGTAACGCACTAACAGATAATAATCCTCAAAAAATTGATTAGGTCGGCGGAGAAAATTGAAAGTTACTTTGGTATAACTTTTACCCGCTTGAAAATTATTATTACCTATGTAAATCCATTTCTGACTATCTTTTTCCCAAATTACTTCATCAGGTTCGCCGAAAATCACATAAATCATTCCCATATCGGTTTTCCAGCCTTCTTTGAACGAACCGAACCAATAATTTGCCTTGCGAATGCGTGCATAATACTTCCTGACAAGTTCTTTGGCTTTACCTACATCACCTCTTTGCAAAGTAAGCCAAAAAGCATCAATAGCTTTTTTAGGATCTTCCGCACTTTGAATTTCTTTTAATTCATTACCCAAAGTAATATAAGCAACTGCTTCAATGAGTTGTTCTTTGGTGCGAATTTTGGGAAAGTCGGTAGGTTCTACTCGTAAGCCCAAACCATAAAAAGCGTTAGCGGCTTGTTTAATGATATACAGCCCTTCTTCCCATTGTTGCCATTCGTTGCTCTTGACTTCAAAAGTTTTTTCAACTTCTAAGTCTTTAGTTTGGGCTGGTTTGCTAATATTCATAGGTAATTTAGCTTCAGAATAAGTATGCTTGACTTTGGTTACATAGAAATTAGAGTAGCCACTGCTTAAATTACGAATCTGAAATTTTTCATCTTTCCTCACAAAGCCCGATATAAGAGGGAAATCATCATTTTCCTTGAAAATGGCATATTCTTCACGGACTTTGGTTTTTGCAAAAGCCACCCGAAAAGCTACTTGATGTTTTTGAGATTGTTGCAAATCTACAAAATCTAAAATCAGTACGCCTGTGGGAGAACTTTCTCCTTTGGGAATATCAAAATGAAATTTGAAACCTTCATTTTCATCAAGTTTGAGTTGTGCATCTTGCCACTCTATTTTGGCACTTTTGATAGGCAAGTTATTAGTAGTGGTAGTGAGGTCTTCACGCAGTTGATAGAATAACTGAAAACGTTTAGTCAAGTTTTCTGTATTAGCAGGCATAAAGCGATTGAAAGGAATTTGCACAAAAACCCGAAGTTTCTCGCCATTTTCTAAAACTAAATGACGCAAAGTAAAACCCGAAGTAGCAATTACACGAAATTCTTGAGCAAAAATCGGTAGGACATTCAGAAGCAATAGCAGAGCAAACCAGCGAAACATAAGTAAATGAATTTCAACAAAGATAAGAAAATTATGTAAAAATCGAAAGTAAATCACATAATTATTTACAAGCCCCAACAAAATATCATGTCTTGTGTCTTGTATCTGATGTCTTGTGTCTAATCAAAAAAGCTACAAGTCTGTAAGCCGGGTTCTGTCGTGCGATTGGCACGTCTTATCATTTATCTGGGGTTTATTTCGCAATAAACCTCTATCGACCTACCCGTTGGCTACAGGCGAGCCACCTTTGTAGCAAGCAATTGCTAATGCCAACTTATTTGGTCTTTCAACACCTGAGGTTTGCCGTGCCTTTGCTGTCGCCAGCAAAGCGGTGGTCTCTTACACCACCTTTTCACCCTTACCAACGCTTGTGGCGTGGCGGTTTGT
>JANWZC010000209.1 GCA_025054975.1 Raineya sp. | reverse complement strand
GCCTATCGTGGCTTTTGCTTTGGATAATTCGCTTTCCATAGCTCTTGTACAAGATAGCCTTCAACGTCAAAAATGGCTTACTGAACTTCAAAAAATACAGAAAAAACTTGAAAATGAAGGTTTTGAAACATCTTTACACACGCTAAATAATGGTGCTGACTGGCAAACACTTCAATTCAAGGCTCAAAGCACCAATTTGAGCAAATTGATAGAAAACATCACTACTGCCTACGAAAATCGCAATTTAGACAAGGTAGTCTTGATTTCAGACGGCATACACAATCAAGGTACTTCTCCCGAATTTCTAAATTGCCGCTTTCCTGTTTATACAGTGGGGGTAGGCGATACTACTCCTCGTAAAGATATAGCTGTGCAAGCTGTTTTTTTCAATAAAATTGCTTATTTGGGCAATAAATTTCCTATTGTTGCAGAAATCAAGAATAGTGGCTTTGAGGAAAGAAATGTTGCCGTTTCGCTTTTGCAAAATGGCAATACGATTGCCTCGCAAAATGTACGACTTCGCAAAGAAAATATCAGCGAAGTAGATTTTTTGGTGCAAGCCAACCAAAAAGGTATTCAGCGATACACAATAGCCGTAGAATTTTTAGAAGGCGAATATAACCGCACCAATAACCAACGTGATGCCCTTGTGGAAGTCATTGACGGCAAAGAAAAAATTTTACTGCTCACTACTTCACCGCACCCCGATATCAAGGCTTTACGCAGTATTATTGAAAAAAATGAAAATTATACTTTTGAAGTGGTTGTTGCGGGGGTTCAGCAACCCAAAGAAGCCAATTACGATTTAATTATCGCTTATCAAGTTCCTGACTATACAGGGGCTTTTAATACACTTTTGGAAAATTTTCAGAAAAAAGGAACACCTATTTTTTACATTTTAGGGGCAAATTCAGACCTGAATAAATTTTCGCAAACAAATTCAGTGCTTAACTTGCGTGGGCGTTCGGCTGATGTAGATGAAATTTTTCCACATTTCAATGCAACCTTTGCCAAATTTAATTTTGATAGCGAAAAATTGCGTTTGCTTGCAAAAATGCCACCTTTACAAGTGCCTTATGGTGAATATTCCTTAAAAGCAGGTTCGGAAGTGCTTTTATACCAAATGGTAGGACGCTTGCAAACACAAAAGCCCTTGCTTGCCTTGCAAATGAATAAACAAAACAAATCCGCAGTATTGGCAGGCGAGGGTTTATGGCAATGGCGTTTAGCTGAATACGAACTCACAGACCGCAACGATATAGTTGATGAAATTATCTTGAAAGTAGTGCAATTTCTTTCGTCAAAAGAAGATAAACGCAAATTTCGCATTTACACCACTCAAAACGAATATTTAGACTATGAAACGGTGGTTTTTGAAGCAGAAGCCTATAACGAACTTTACGAAAAAATTTCAGATGTCAAAGTAAGTTTGAGTCTGCAAGACGAAAAAGGCAAAAATTACAATTATACTTTTACCATTACAGGAGGCATTACCAAGTTTGAAATCAACAATTTACCCAAAGGCATTTACAAATACACGGCTACCGCTGATGTTTTAGGAAAGACAGAAAAAGCCTCAGGCGAATTTGTAATAAAAGATTTGCAATTAGAAACAATCACCACTACTGCCGATTTTGACTTACTTCGGAAAGTAGCTCAAAATTCACAAGGTAAGTTTTTCAAAATCAATGAATTAGAAAGTTTGCAAAAAGAAATCTTGCAAACCAAAAAACCTGACTTGTTACATTCATCAGAGGAACTTTTGGAAATCATACACCTGAAATGGCTTTTTTTCGCAATTTTAGGCTTACTTACAGCAGAGTGGTTTGTTAGAAAGTTTTTGGGAAGTTATTAAACACCCAACATCTTGTGTCTATTGTCTTGTGTCTAATGTCTCGTATCTAATGTCTTGTGTCTAACATCTAAAAACTATGCGTATCCTGATTGTAGATGATGATGAAGATATTTTGCTTGCGGCAAAAATGTTTTTGAAAAAGCATTGCAAGGAGGTAGTAATTGAAAGCAATCCCAAGAAAATTCCATTTTTGCTCAATCAGGCAAGTTATGATGTGATACTTTTGGATATGAACTTTACCGAAGACACTACTTCGGGTAAGGAGGGTTTTTTTTGGTTGGAAAAGATTTTGGAGCAAAATCCCAAAGCCGTTGTCGTGATGATTACGGCGTATGGAGATGTAGAAATGGCAGTCAAGGCATTGAAACTGGGAGCTACTGATTTTGTATTAAAACCTTGGCAAAATGAAAAGTTGCTTGCTACGGTGCTTTCGGCGGCAAAATTGAGCAACTCTTACAAAGAAGTAGAAAGTTTGCAGAAAACCAATCAGCATTTGGTAGAAACTTTGAGTGGTGGCGAAATTATCGGTGAAAGTAAAGCCATTCAGCAGGTTCTAACAATGATTGAAAAAGTTGCCCGAACCGATGCCAACGTCTTGATTTTAGGCGAAAATGGCACAGGCAAGGAATTAGTTGCCAAAGCCATTCACCGAAATTCTTTGCGTGCCAAAGAAGCCTTTGTGAGTGTAGATATGGGGGCAATTAGTGAAAACTTATTTGAAAGCGAACTTTTTGGACATAAAAAAGGCTCTTTTACCGATGCCAAAGAAGATCGCGTAGGACGCTTTGAACTGGCTCATAAAGGTACATTATTTCTTGATGAAATTGGCAACTTGCCTCTGACACATCAGGCTAAACTTTTGGCAGTATTGCAAAATCGGCAAGTTACACCAGTGGGCAGTAATAAGGCTATTCCTATTGATATTCGCTTGATTTGTGCTACTAATCTCAACATTCATCAAGCAGTTGCAGAGGGCAATTTTCGGCAAGATTTACTCTATCGCATAAACACCGTAGAGATACATTTACCTCCTTTGCGTGAGCGGACAGGGGATATTCCGATTTTAGCAAGGCATTTTTTGCAAAAATATGCTAAAAAATATCACCGCCCTACTCCCCGACTTTCTGCTGAAACGATTGCATTTTTAGAAAGTTATCCCTTTCCGGGCAATGTTCGCGAACTGGAACACGCTTTGGAAAGAGCCTTGATTATGAGTGATAGCGAAATCCTTTCACCTGAAGACTTTTTCTTCTTGAAAAATACAAAGACATCTACCAGTAGTATTTCTATGAATCCTACAACACTTAATCTTGATGAATTAGAAAAAGAAATGATACAAAAGGCTTTGGACAAATATAACGGCAATATTTCCAAAGCTGCCAAAGAACTCGGACTTACCCGAGCCTCGCTGTACCGCAGATTAGAAAAATATGGATTGTAAAGTCAGACACAAGAGGCAAGACATTAGACATAAGATAAGTTTTGATTTTTAGGCAACTATTTGATTTTTGAGATTGTTTTACTGAAAAAAGCTATGCAAGCCGAAGATGTTATTATCAATCGTGTAGCTCAAAGTGGCATCATCACTCTTGATTTAGCCGATTTTCATGAAAAAGGCGAAAGAGTAATCTTTGATATAGCTCAAAATTTATATCAGGGTTTGCTATTGCGAGAAAAAGAGTTTAGGCAATTTCTCAAAGAGCATAATTGGCAAAATTATCAAGGTAAAAACGTTGCTATTACTTGCAGTACCGATGCTATTGTGCCTATGTGGGCGTATATGCTCGTGGCAGTGCATTTGGAAGGTATTGCTAATCATTTTGTTTTCGGTACTTTGCAAGATTTGGAAATAGACCTTTTCCGAAAAAATTTGGCTCGGCTTAATCTTAAAGATTTTGAAGGCAAAAGAGTAGTGGTAAAGGGCTGCGGGGAAATTCCTATTCCTGCGTATGCTTATGTGGAAATTAGCCGTCTGCTTAAACCCGTGGTACAAAGTTTGATGTTTGGCGAGCCATGTAGCACCGTACCAATTTACAAGAAAAAAACACAATTGTAACTATTGGGTACGTCATAAATCAAGTTTTTATACTCAACTAATAAATGAGCGAAAAAATAAATCATAAGCAACTTCTTAGTAAAAAATTATCTTTGCAGAAAATATAAAAAGTGTTATTAGATATGCTTACAATAGATGATTTAAATGTTGATGATAAAAATACTTATATCAACAAAGTAATTTGTGGTGATAGTATTGAAGTCATGAAAAAAATTCCAAAAAATTTTATTCATTTGATAATAACTTCACCTCCTTATAATGTTGGTATTCCGTATGACAACTATCATGATCTATTACCATATAAGGAATATTTAGATTTCTTAGAAAATGCTTGGCGTGCCTGTTATGAAGTTCTTGTACCTGGTGGAAGAATATGTATAAATGTTCCAAGTGTTACTGCTGACGGAG
>JANWZC010000208.1 GCA_025054975.1 Raineya sp. | reverse complement strand
GCTCTAAAACAGTTTCTCTAATTACTGTTTTGTAAATAAACGCCGCTCTGTTTTCTTTGTAGGCACGTTCATAAACTTCGTTAGCAAGTTCTCTTTTGTGTTCGTTGAGCCAATCCAAACCTTTTTGTATGATGTTTTGCACCAAAGAAATCGCATTTTCACGCAGAAACTCAATAATTCTACCTCCCAAGACCTCACCAATCTTACGTTGTGGGTGAATTTCCGCGTAAAGCCTTTTAGAAAGCCCCTCAAATACTTTTTCTTGCAATTTTTCACTACGCATCTGCCCACGCAAAAACTCTGAAAAGTTAATTTTCAAATTTTCAATTTGCCCTTCCTGCAAGATTTCAGAGATTTTGCGTTTCATAAGCCCCTGATACTGCTCAAAAAGATAGTCTTGCAGAGCAGGAAGCCATAAATTTGTGCTTTCGGGCAACGTAAATCGCTGAATGTTTTCTTGCAAAAACTTATCTAAAAGTTTTTCTGTAAATTCCCAAGTATTTGCAGGCAAAATATCGGCTAAATGTTTAGGTTCTTTTCTACCTAAACCCAATACTTGCATCAGAATTTTCTCACTTTGCGAAAGCAGTTTTTGGGCATTGATTTGAGCCTTCACTGCACTTTTGAGTGTGCTGGTATCTAAATTGCTTAAATTATTTTTCAGCAATTTTTGCAGATTTTTTTCAATACTTTGCCAAAGATTTTCCTGTTTGTTTTGCAAAAAATCCTGAATTTTAGCCTGCAAGTATTGTGTAATAGCTTGCTCATTGCTGGTGAGTGTTTTTTGCAGAAGGGCGTAATCGTCTTTGGCAATCATTTGCAAGAGCGACTCTCGCAAGACTTTACGACTTCCGTGAAAATTATTGACAATGCTTTCTCGGTTCAGCAGGCTTTGCTGAACAAATTTGCCCATATTCTGAGCAAAACGACTTTTATTTTTGCTAATGATACCCGGTGTAAAAGGGACTTTCAACCCTGCTAAACGTTTAGCTTCATAAGGTCGGAAAATCATTCGCAAGGCAAGCCAATTTGTGCCATATCCCGTAATACCATACACCAATCCATTAAGAGCATTGCCCAAGTAAGGATTTTGCAAAGCAGGCAAAGCCGAAAGCAAGCCCCCTGCACCTGCCCCCAAAATTGCCCCCAACACATTGATAGGAGCCACTTCTCTGCCCATAAAATTTTCCACCATATCGCGTATGCGTTCAGGCGGTAGCGGAGCGAGATTTTGCCTTACAAGTGCTTCTATGCGTCCTTTGAGCAGATTTTCAAGTTCTAAAAGCAAGGTTTTTTGTAAATAATCAGCGGTTTTTTGGTGGAGCGTGCTATCGGCATTCAGAAATGGTAGGTATCTGTGCAAATTTTCTTGACTAACCTCTTGCCAATAATTTTTAAGCATTTTCCGAATTTGTTGCGTAGCTTTTTCAGCCAAATCTTTATTTTCAGCCTCACCAATCAAGTCCTGCAAACGCAATTTTTCCAAATTTTCACTGATTTGCCTCTGCAAAAAATCCTTGATTTTTTCTCTGACTTCCGTTTCTTGCAATTTTTGTTCGGCTTTTTGAGCAAGCCAACGAGCTAATTCATTAAAATTGGTTTCAGAAAAAATGCTTTTCAGAGCCGTTTGGGTAAAGGTTTCCTGTTTTTCTTGAATTTTGGAAATCAGGATTTTTTCAAAACGCAAATTGTGCAAAAGATTATAGAGCCAAGCACTTTCCTGAATTTTTTGAAGTTGTTTGAGCAAAAAACCTTCCAACTGAACTGAACTTACAAAATCACCTAAATTTCGCTCTAAATAGCTATCAAAGCGATTTGGAGGAATTTGGGCAAGAATTTCATTGAAATTTTTAAGCAGATTTTCGGTCAGAAAGTCAATAGCTTGGGCAGTATCTACTTTTTGAATAATTTCACTAATTGTATTTTTTTTGAGGTAGTCAATCAAGTATTCGGTAGCAATTAGAGCCAGTTCGTCTGCGTCGTAATTTTCAATAAATTCAATAATCCTGCGAACTACTTGTGCCTCCTCGCTAATACTACCAATAAAAATATCCAAAAGCCACTCTTGCAGGGCAAATTGCGTATTATTGCGGAAGGTTTGGTCAATGAGGCTATCAATTTTGCTTTTTTGAGCCTGAACGTAAGCAATGAAACTTTGTAAAATTTGAGGAAGTTGCTTTCGCAAAAAACTTTCAAAATCTTTCTCCAAAGAAGGATTTAGCAGTTCAAAAATGGTAGTATGTTCGTTGCGTAAGGTTTCTACGACAAATTTGGCAAGCGTCTGCACAATTAGCTTGCCTTTATGAGAATTGAGTAATTTATGAATTTGAGTCAAGATTTCTTCTACAATCAAATGTAGTTGCTGGGCTTGCAAAAGTTGGTAAATGGGTTTTTGTGCCAAACTTTGGGCAAAAAGTTTGATAAATTGTTTGATTTCAGCATTTTGTAATACCTCTTGTGAAAAAGGTTGTAAAACTGCTTGTGGTGTTTGCAACAAAAAATCGTAATAGCTTTGAATGATTTTTTGGACATTTTCAGAAACGCGTCTCACAAACATTTCGCCGAAAATATCCTGCAAGCTATTCTGACTAATGTCGGTGATAATTCTTTGCAAAGAGGCTTGCATATCAATTTCTTGGGGCAATTCGGTAATTTTTTGGCTAACCACCTCACTGATATGTTCAATTTGAGCCGCAGAAAGCAAATCTTTGATTTCAACGAATTGCCAAAATTTGCTCATATATTCAGGTAGATGTTCGGCAAGGATTTTCGTTAGTAAGTTGCTCAAATTATCCCAAGAATTTTCAGCAAGTGGAACATCAGCAAGTCGAGTATTTTGCAAGAGTTGGCTTAAATGTTCGGTGTAAAAATCTTGGACACTTTGCTCTATGGCAATCTTAAAAGACTCACTATCAAATTCTTTGGCAAGCGTATGGTGATTGATGATTTCTCTTTCCACCAACTTGCTAATATTTTCCACAAACTGCTGATGCGTTTTAAGAACAATTCCGCCCAAACCAAATTTTTTGCGAAATAGCATCTTAACAGCCAAATCGTTGGTAGTATAACCCACTACGGCTCCCGATGCAATTTTTCCAAATATTTCTGCAAGCATATTTCAGGCTGGTGATTCAAAAGTTTAATTAGAGTATGAAATTTGAGGTGAAATGTTTAATTTCAACCCCAAAAACAAATAGCAGCTAACTCAATTTTTGCTTTTTGCAAAAATACCTTTTCCGAAAACAATTTCAAATTTTCCTTGCTTTTCCGAAAGAAATTTTGTTGATTTGAAATAAAAATTGACAATTTTTTGACACTTAATCACAAAACTATGCTACACATTCGTTTAATTCCTTTGTTTTTTTCAGTAATTGTTTTATTTTCTTGTGTTTCCAACAAAAAATATCTTGCACTGCAAAAAAATTACGAGGCTCGTGAAACCGAACTAAAAGAAGCACGGGCAACTATTGCTAGTCTCCAACAACAGGTAGAGGAGTTACAAAATGAAAAAAAAGCCCTGACGCAAGATTTGCGAAAACTCACCAGCTCTGCCAAAAGCCAAAAAGATGAACAAATAGCGGCTTTGGAGAAAAAAATTAAGGATTTAGAGGCAAAAATCGCCTTTTTAGAAAAAAGTCAGAAAAATACTGCTTCTAACAACACTACCAAACCCGATACCAACAAAGGCAAGAAAAACAACAAAAATGCCTATTAGCCAAGAACAACAATGAGATATTTATGGTTTTTGATTGGGCTTGTCGTTTTGCCTGCGATGGCACAAGTGTATCCTTTTAGGCATTATGGCTTAATTGAGGGATTGCCCGAGGCTAATGTCAATCATATTACCGAAGACCACAATTCTTTTATCTGGATAGCTACGCAAGGGGGAGTTTGTAAGTTTGACGGCAAAAACTTCTACAAATATTCTACCACCCAAGGCTTACTCAATAACCTTGTCAAGTGTGTAATTGAAGATAAAAACTACCACATTTGGGTAGCTACACGACAAGGAGTAGCCCGACTGATTGCCGAACGCTTTGAGGTTTTTACTGAAAAAAATGGTTTGGTTGATGATGATGTCAATTTCATTTTAGAGGATAGAAACGGAAATATTTGGTGTGCTACCCAAGGAGGTTTAAGCAAATATGACGGCAAACGTTTTACTAATTTTACCATTTTTCAGGGTTTGCCTACCAATATCATTTACTCTCTTTTTTTTGACCACCGCAATATTCTCTGGATTGGCACAGATAGCGGCTTAGTAAGCTATGACGGCAAAAGATTCAAAAACTACAACATCAAAGACGGTATCACTAAAACAGCCATATATTGTATTTTTCAAGATAAAAAACTAAATCTCTG
>JANWZC010000207.1 GCA_025054975.1 Raineya sp. | reverse complement strand
AATATTCTCACAGGCAAGGAAATAGTAGTTTTAGATGGCTATAATTTCCAAACGGAATATCAAAAAATTATCAAAAACACAGGCGTAAAATTGGTTTGTATTGATGATTTGCACGCTTGGCATTTTGTGGCTGATGTGGTGATTAACCACGCAGGAGGGGTGAAAGAAACGGATTATTCCTGTGAGCCATACACCAAACTTTGTTTGGGCTTGGAATATGCTCTTTTGCGAAAACCTTTTTTGGAAGCCGCTCAACAAGAGCGTACTATTGAAAAAATTGAAAATGCTTGTATTTGTTTTGGTGGTAGCGACCCGCATAATTTCACTGAAAAAGCCTTGCAGGCTTGTTTAGAAGCAAAGATTTTTAAGGAAATTCATGTGGTGGTAGGAAGTGCATATCCTTATTTTGAGCAAATAAAAAATTTGACAAATCACGAAAAAAATATATTTTTGTATCAAAATCTCAATGCCCAAGATTTATGCAGTGTAATGCAAAAATGCCATTTGGGTATTGTGCCTGCAAGTAGTGTAGCATACGAATGTTTGGCAGTGGGAATGTATCTGGTAGTGGGGTGGTATGATGAAAAACAAAAAAAATTTTTTGATTACTTGAGTACAATAAAAAAGATTGTGGTTAATGCATTAAACATAAAAAACGAAGTAAATCTGTTAGATATGAAATTTATGCAACAAGTACAAAATTTCTCTAAATACCAATTTAATAATATAAACAAGTTGCGAGAAATTTTTATTCATAAATAAATGATAGCAATAATTTTAACAGGTACAAGCAAAGGATTGGGAAGGGCAATATTAAATAAAATATTGTCTATTACTTCAAAGGAGTTTTTTATTATTTCTATCTCCAAAACAGATATTTCAAAAAACTATTCAAATTTAACAAATTTTTTTCATTTTAACATTGACTTAAGCGAAAATTTTGATAGTGAGTTATCAAAAATTCACGATATAATTTTGAAACTAAAAATAACTGAACTAATATTTATCAGTAACGCTGGAGTAATAGAGCCTATTTCAATGGTTGGTAAATTAGATAAAAATCTTTTACAAAAAAATATCAGTATCAACCTAATTGCCCCAATAACTATAACTAATGCTATTTTAAGTTGGGGAGGTATTAAAAAAATACTTATTTTGAACATATCGTCAGGAGCTTCAAAAAAACCGATTGCAGGTTGGAGTTGTTATTGTGCTTCCAAAGCAGCGGCGGCTATGTTTTTTGAGTGTTTAAGGATGGAATGTCAGAATAAAAATGCTATTATTGAAATTGAGAATATTGACCCTGGGGTTATGGATACTGATATGCAAGCCTCTATAAGAAATGTTACTTCTGATGATTTCCCTGATGTAAATAAGTTTATTGAATATGCAAAAAGTAATAGGTTAAAGAAACCTGATGAAGCAGCAGAAGAGATAGTGAAAAAATATATTCTATAATAATGAAAATAGGTGTTCTTTCTGATATTCATGCAAATGTATATGCTTTAAGAGTAGTTAATGATTTTCTGAAAAATAAAAATATTTCAAAACTATTCGTATTGGGTGATATTGTGGGGTACTACTACCACCCTAAAGAAGTAATTGACATCTTAAAGAAATATAAAGATGCTATCTATGTAAGAGGTAATCATGAAAATATGTTGTTAGAGTCCTTAAAATCAAAAGACTATTTGGAGAAAGTAACAAAAAAATATGGAAAAGGAATTAAAACTGCTATTGAAAGTTTATCTGATAGTGATTTTGCTTGGATAGAGCAAATGCCTGAAAAAGTAGAAATCTCCATTGAAAGTGCTAAAATAATTTTATGTCATGGAAGTCCATGGAATAGTGATTTTTATATTTATCCCGATGCTTCAAAAGATATAATAGAAAAGTTAGAAAATTATCAAAGTAATTATATTTTCTTCGGACATACACATTACCCAACTTGTATTCAATTAAAAAAAATGCTGGCTATAAATCCTGGTTCAGTTGGGCAGTCAAGGTTAGTTGGAGGTGTAGCTAATTTTGGTATTTTTGATACTACAAATTGTAGCTATACTCAAATAGCCATTCCTTACTCTACGAACAACCTTAATAAAGATATTGAAAAAAATGATGCATCTAATACTTATTTGAGGGAAATATTATTTAGAAATAGACATCATGAATGATTACAAATTTAATGTACTAGTTACAGGTGCAGGTGGTGATATTGCTCAAAGTATCAGTAAAATACTTGTTAGAGAGAAATTAAATGGTAAACTAATTGGTACTGATATAGATTTAGATAATGCAGGGAAATTCTTTTTTGAGAAAGTTCTCAAGGTTTCTCCTGCAAGTGCAAATACATACATAGATGAGTTAAGAGATATAATAGAAAGAAATGATATTGATATATTCATTCCAACGACTGAAGCAGAAATAAAAGTTTTTTTTGAAAAAAATATTTTAGAAAAACTGAGCAATGCATATATCGTTTTGCCAAATAAAGATGCTTTACAAATAGGTTTAGATAAATTAGCAACTATAAATTTTTTGAAAGAGAATGGCTTGCCATATCCTAAAACTTGTTTAGTCAAAGATATTGAAGAACCTTTTTTCCCTGCCGTAATGAAAAGTAGATTTGGTTCAGGAAGTAAAACTATAATAAAAATTGAAGATAATTTTGATTTTAACTATTACGCAAAAAAATTTCCTGATTATATTTATCAGGAATTCATTACTGGTGAAGATGAAGAATATACTTGTGGATTATTTAGAAATAGAAAAGGTGAATTAGCTCGTATTATTTTTCGTAGAAAGTTGAAAGATGGATTTACCAACTTTGGAGAGTGTATCAAAAATGAAACCATAGCTGTCTTATTAGAGAATTTTGCTAAAAAATTGAGTCTTGTTGGTAGTGTTAATGTTCAGTTAAGGTTGAGGGGGGGGGTACCAATTATTTTTGAAATGAACTCAAGGTTTTCAAGTACAATTTATCTCAGACATTTACTTGAATTTAAAGATTTAATCTGGTCCATATTTGATAAAATAAATATTCCGTTTAATTTATATTACAGACCGCCAGAGTCTTATGCCAAAGTATATAAAGTTTATGATGAATTTGTTGAGTTTTTTTGATATAAATGAGTTGCTTACTTTATTAGGATTTAAATTTAGATAGTTAAGTTATTAAGACAAATTTTGCTTTATGCGTGAGATTATTAAGTTGAGAAAAGATAGATTTATAGGAAAAGGTTATCCTTGTTTTATTGTAGCTGAAATAGGCATCAATCATAATGGTGATATGCAGCTTGCCAAAGAAACTATCTTAGCTGCTAAGCAGGCAGGAGCTGATGCGGTAAAATTTCAGAACTACAAAACAGAAGATTTCATTTTGGATAAAAATTTAACTTACGAGTATCTTTCCAACGGAAAAAGAATAGTAGAAAGCCAGTATGAAATGTTTAAACGGTATGAACTAAGTTTTGAACAACTCGAAGAATTAAAGAAATATGCCGATGAGGTAGGTATTATTTTTTTTAGTACGCCAACGAGTTCGGAAGGCATTCAAGATTTAGAAAGACTGGAAGTACCTTTACTAAAGAATGGTTCGGATTTTCTTGTCAATTTGGAAATCATTGCTCAAATGGCAAAAACAGGCATACCTACCGTGATTTCAACAGGAATGGCAACTTTGGCTGAAATAGATGAGGCTGTTCGTACTTTTGAGCAAGCAGGAGGAAAGGAATTGATAATTTTACATTGTGTATCATCTTATCCTACTCCTCCTGAAGAGGTTAATTTATTGAAAATAAGATCTTTACAAAGTGCTTTTAATTATCCTGTGGGCTTTTCAGACCATACTGAGGGAGTAGTTGCAGCGATAGGTGCAGTAGCGTTGGGGGCTTGTTTTATAGAAAAACACTTCACAATAGATAACAATTTGGAAGGTCCTGACCATAGATTTTCCTCTAACCCGAAAGAATTTAGGGAGTTAGTGGAAGCGATAAGATTCTTAGAAAAAGCAATGGGAAGTTCAAAAATAGCTCCTACCCAAAAAGAAGAGTTTGGCAGATTAAATTTCAGACTTTCCTGTGTTGCTAAACGAAATTTATCAAAAGGTGAAACTATAAAAAAGGAAGATGTAGCTTTTTCAAGACCAGCAACAGGTATTCCGCCTAAATTTGTAGAATTTCTCATTGGGAAAAAACTTTTGAAAGATGTCAAAGCAGGTGAACCTTTTCAATTTAATATTTTAACTTTATGACTAATTTTGATGAAATCTGGGAAAAAGAAATTTATGGGCAAGGAAAACATTTGAACAAGTATCCCTTTGATAATGTTGTGTCTTTTGTATTCAAAAATTATCCAAGAGATAAAAAACGTGGAGATATTAGAGTTTTGG
>JANWZC010000206.1 GCA_025054975.1 Raineya sp. | reverse complement strand
AAGCGGTAGCAGGTGAGTGGAGCTTTGCGTCTATTCTTGCACCTCGCGACCCTGTAACAGGACAAATTGATACTTCCGTACCTAATTTCAGTTTAGAGTCGGGTGTGCCGATAGCATATTTGAAAAACTATTCTCGTACTTCTAACCCTCGTCAATCTGCTAAATGGTCGGCTGTGCAGTTGGGTTTGTATGTGCAAGATGAATGGAACGCCAACGACCGTCTTCGTCTTACTCTTGGCTTACGTGGAGATTTACCCCTTATGCTTGGTACAGTAAGTCGCAATTTGCTCTTTGAAGAGAAATTTGGAGTTCGTAATGACTTAACTCCCAAACCTAGAGTGCTTTGGTCGCCTCGTGTTGGGTTTAACTGGGACGCACAAGGCAATGGTAAAACCCAAGTTCGTGGTGGCATCGGTATTTTTGCAGGCAGACCGCCTTTTGTTTGGCTTTCCAATCAATACAGCAATAGCGGTATAGATTTCGGGCAAGCCAACATTCAAGACCAAGCCCAACTCAATGCCATTTTTGCAGGACTTACCTTAGCTCAAAGAAATCAAATTCTCAGCGACCCCAATTATTTACCTCCTGGTGCAGGCGGACAAAGCGGAACTTCCGTGGTTAATCTTACAAACCCTAATCTACGTCTGCCCCAAGTATTTAGAACTAGTTTAGGCATTGACCAAAAATTACCTATTTGGGGCATTGTGGGTACTGCTGAATTTATTTATACCTACACTATGAACGATATGTTTTTCAGAAATATCAATTTAGTAGGACAGCAAGGCGTACTCAATAATGAAGGCAGACCTCTTTTTGGTACTTTTGGGCAAGGTCCTCGTCTGTTTGACCCCAGCAACTTTACAGGCGTGTATGTGCTTGAAAATGTACAAGGGGGTGTGCAATATAGTGCCACAGCTCAATTACGTAAAAATACCAAAGATTTCTTCGGAAATTTAGCTTACACCTATTCTATTGCTCGCGATGCTTTGAGTGCAACTAATTCCGTAGCCGCTTCCAACTTCAACAATAATATTGTAGGTGGCAATAGCCCCAATACTCCTGTATTTGCTGAAAATGCTTTCAATGTTCGTCATAGAGTGATAGGTGCGTTGGGCTATACACATAACTGGAACGAATATGGCTCCTCGCAGATTGCCATATTCTATAACGGACAATCAGGGAATAATTATTCTTTTATCGTACAAGCCGCCACAGGTGGTATTAACGACATCAACCTTGATGGTATTCCTAACAACGACTTAATTTATATTCCTCGCAATGCCTCTGAAATTCAATTTGAAACATTTACTCGTGAAGGCGTAGATGTTTCTAAATTTGGTTTTACTGATGCTAATGGCAATTTGATTACTACTGCCTCTTACACTATCAGTCCTGCCCAACAATGGGAAGGTTTCAATGCTTTCATTGAGGGTGAAAAAAGTTTGAGAAATAGACGTGGTAAGTTTGCAGAACGCAATGGTGCAGTTGCTCCTTGGAACCACCGCTTTGATGTACGTTTTACGCATACTATCAATGCTCCCAGCAAAAAAGCGAAACATCAAGTTCAAATTACTTGGGATATTATCAATATTGGCAATTTGCTGAATAGAAATTGGGGCTTATTTAAATTCGGTAGAACTAACCCATTGCAAGCTGTCAGATATGATGAACTCACAGGAAATATTGTATATCGTTTTAATGCAGATGTGGAAGCCATCTCTGCAAGCCAAGACCCTGTTACTAAAAGGGTAACTATTGATGAAGCAAAAATAGGATTCAACAAATATCTTAACTCTAATAGTACTCGTTCAGTATGGCAGGCTCAATTTGGGTTGAGATATAGCTTCTAAAAACTCAAATGAATTCACATAAAAAAGGACACCTTTCAGAAAGTGTCCTTTTTTGTTTCAGGGATGCAATGATTAGCTTTTTACAAACTCTACATTAGCTGCGATTTTAGATAGTTGTCCCTTAAAAAGTGTATTTTATACTCAACTAACAGAGGTTTTGATTTTTAGTTGTGGTCTAAATAAAATGTATGATGAATATTTGGCGAAATAGACAATGAGAATTTACTTTTGCGTTATGAGCGAAATAGCGATAAAACTAAACTGCCCTCATTGTCTTGGAACAAAGGTAGTAAAAAATGGTCGTGAAAAAGACAAAACCCAAAACTTTTTGTGTAGGGATTGTGGCAAGCAATTTCAGAGCCATTACAAATATGCAGGAGCTAATCCTACTATCAAACCTCTTAATCCGTATGCTATCAAGGAATTCAGGGATACAAGATTACAGATAGTTTTGGGAGTAAGTCGTTATACAGTGTTACGTACCCTTCTTGTAGTGGCAGAAAAAACCTTGATTGAGCCGAAAAGAGAGCATCATCATAGTTTTAATAGATAAACTATGGTTTTATGTGGGTCAAAAATGTCGGAAAAGTTAGATAGTGTATGCTTATGTTCCTGAAACGGATGAAATTTTAGCTTATGCGATAGGGAAAAAAAATGCTGCTATGGTCAGGAAACTTTGTCAAAAAACTCAAAAATTTGCAAATAGATACCTATTGAAAGCATTTAAGCAAGTGTTCAGCAAGGAAAATCATCAAGTTGGTAAGGCTTATACTAGGCAGATTGAGGGCGTAAATACTTGCTTGTGAGCTAGAAACAGACGATTGGTGCGAAAAACTACTGGTTTCTCTAAAAAAGAACCTTACCACGATGCTTCTGTTAAAATTATGTTTTACCATAGAAATTACTGCTATCATACATTCTAAACCACTACCTGGTATTGGCTATGAATACACTTACCCCTGCAATAGGCTCTTTGCTTCGGCTATCAAGAACTTTGCCTTTGATAGTTTGAGCATTCGCAAATGTGTAGAAAAATAACCCAAAAATAACTAACTGCAATATTTTCATAATTCTTGTATTTACACCCAAAACAAATCACTTGCGATTTGGTCGGCAAAGAATTTGCCTTCGGAAGTAAGACCAATTTTTTCGTTAGTTTCCCAAAGCCAATTTGTTTGCACAAATTTTTGCAATTTTTCCTGATTTTCCTCAAAAAAATTTGAGTGCAGTGCTAAAATCTTGCTTTTTTCTGCTCCCCATTGAGTTCGCAAACTTGTGAGCAAATATTCATTGAGTTTATTTTTGGCAGAAAGCCACTCAATAGTAGCAGGCACTTTACCACTGAAAATCTCTGCCATATAGCGTTTATTATCAGCCATATTAAACTGCCTACTTTCACCATTGTACGAGTGAGCCGAAGCCCCAATGCCTAAATATTCACCTCCAAGCCAATAATTTGTGTTATGACGCGAGTAATAACCATTTTGAGCAAAATTAGAAATCTCGTAATGCTCAAACCCCACTTGCGTAAGTATATTGATAAGAATTTGCATTTGCTCACGGGCAAAATTTTCGTCTATGGGAGACATTTTTCGTTTTTCTACCTTTTTACCAAAGACGGTTCGGGGCTCAATAGTAAGGCAGTAAGCTGAAATATGTGGTACATTCAAGAATAGGGCTTTTTGTAAATCTTTTTCCCAAATTTGATGGTTTTCGGCAGGAATGGCATACATCAAATCAATAGTAATGTTGCTAAAACCTACATCTTGGGCGAGTTTTACACAATTTTCAGCTTGCTTGGCATTGTGAGAGCGGTGCAAGAA
Organism: Raineya sp.; assembly: GCA_025054975.1. Taxonomy (GTDB): domain Bacteria; phylum Bacteroidota; class Bacteroidia; order Cytophagales; family Thermonemataceae; genus Raineya. Next base: position 735 of record JANWZC010000206.1, on the reverse strand, counting down.
AATTAAATGAGGTTCATGAAAACTCTGTATGCCTATGCTCAATCTATTGATACCGAATTTATGAAAAATTTGTAATTTATTGTAGTTCAAATCATCAGGGTTTGCCTCCAAAGTAATTTCTGTTTGAGGGGAAAATGCAAAATAACGTTGAATTTCATTGAAAAGTTGCTCTAAATCTGCTTCATCAAGCAAGGAAGGCGTGCCACCCCCCAAATATACAGACTGCAAAATTTTATTTTTTAAGTAATCTTTTTGCAAGGCAATTTCTGCACAAATTGCCTGAATCATTTCATTTTTTTGGCTTATTTGTGTAGAAAAATGAAAGTCGCAATAATGGCAAGCCTGTTTGCAAAAAGGGATATGTATGTATAAAGCCGACATAATTTTAACAAATTGTTGCTCAAAAAGACTTGATTTCAAGTTTTCCTCCTACACAATGATACCATTTGTTAAACAGAAAAATTTTAGATTTTATTGCTTGATTTTCAAGTTTTTATTAGAATTGCTTCTGTCCTGTTCTCTTCAAAGAAGGTGGGCTTTGTGTCTCCATAAATTACTTTGTCGTCTTGATTTTTTTCCAACCAAAAAACGACTTTTAGTTTCCGTATTTCAAGCTGATTTTGTTCAAATTTACAGATTTTTCTGCTAAATTTTGGAAAGCTATCTTATTTTATCTACTTTTGTACTGCGTTTGGTAACCAAATTGCTTTCGCAAGGCGGTTTTAATAGGGAATA
>JANWZC010000205.1 GCA_025054975.1 Raineya sp. | reverse complement strand
GAGCCTTTTGCAAGATAGCGAGCAGGAAATCCGAAAATTGAACGAAAAAACTTTCAAAGTAGGGGATTTACTCACTTCACCAAGAGTTTTAGAGATAGCTAATGCCTATTGGCACGGAATTTGCCATTTTCTCTGGTAAATTCCTATAACTATGAAAATGAAAAAGAAAATTGGCGTTTTTTTGCTTTGTTTGATAGGTTTTGCTGCCTGTTCGCCTAAACATTACTGCCAAAAGGGGAGAATATATTATGTCGTGCCAACCCTCCGTTAGATTTTTACAATGATTTTAGCGGATTTCAAGTTTTTGTCAATATCCAATTCTATGGTAGTGTTGTTTTTGTAAGCACTCACCGCCGAAGTGATATTTTGGGCAATCAGGATAGCTTTGGCTTTACCTTGTGCAATTTGAGCTATCAGCGTAGCTGAGCAGATAATCCTTTCCTGTTCGGAAGCATTTTTGGGTAGAAATTCAACAATAGTTTGAATTTTCTCTCCTTTCAAAAGTTTTTCCCAGTAACTTTCCCACTCCGCAGTTTTTTCTTTCACCCAAAACTCTTTCAAAGACCTAACGCTAATTTCATTAGGTTCTATTTGCAAGTTGTCGCAAAAACACGCATTAGCCTTCAAGATATTCCAAGAATTATCAAATTCAGCGGTGAGAAAGCAATTTTCTAAAATATCGCCCCAGTGGGCAAAAAATTCAAAAGATTGTGTTTTGTGATGAACTTGTTTAGAAAGTTCGTTTTCTTCTTCAAAATGTTCTAAATTCTCCAATGCAACCGAAATATCATAATTCGGCTGATTTAGATTCAGTTTTTCTTCTTTAAGCTCTTCTAATTCACGTTGCAACTGATTATACACAATCCGATTGCGAATAGGAATCATTCGCTCACGTTTGATGTTATCGCCTAATGCCATTCTACACAGCAGTTTGTTGTACCTTTTCTAAAATTTCTTGGGCAAGAGCTAAATAGTCTTCTGCTCCATTGGACTGCGGAGCATATTCAAATACGCTTTTCCCGAAAGAAGGTGCTTCCACAAGTTTTACATCCATTCGGATAAAAGTGCGAAAAATAGGCACAAAATTATAAGTTTTTTTGATATGATTATACACTTCTTGCGTAATTCGGCGACGAGAATTATACATCAGTACCAAAATTCCCATAATTTCTAAATTCGGATTAACAGTCTTTTTGACTTGCTCAATAGTTTCCAGCATCAACTCCAGACCATGCATACTTAAAACTTCCATTTGCAAGGGAATTATTACACTATGTGCCGCTACCAATGCATTTACAGTAAGAATAGAAAGAGAAGGCGAGCAATCCAAAAGTACGAAATCATAGTCTTGGGCATTTTGTTCTATCATTCTGCGAACAATATGCTCACGACCTTGATAATTCACCAAAGAAAGCTCCAAATCTGCAAGGGTTACATCCGCAGGAATAATATGCAAACCTTCACGTTGTATAAGAGCATTATGAAAAGAAATATCCTCTAAAATGACATCTGCAATACTCCAAACATTGCTGTTTGCCCCTAAATAATACGATAAACTTCCCTGAGGGTCTAAATCTATGAGTAACACTTTTTTATCCATTTGGGCGATAGCTCTACCCAAATTGACCGTAGTGGTAGTTTTTCCTGTGCCTCCTTTCTGATTAACAACAGCTATGACGTGAGGTTTGGGCATAAACGTTGCTTTTGTTCTGAAATATACAGATTACTGCAATTTTAGCAAAAAATAACAGAGAAAAAAATTAAATTCATCAGGATTTTTTATTTGTTTAAGGATTCAAGAGTTGTATAGATTGAAAAGTATGGAAGCGGCTTATTTGAACCTTATTTTACAAAATCACAAGTTTTACACCACTACTAACCTTTGCCTAAAACCAAAATTTTTTGAGTACAAACACCAAACTAAAATTTTGGTATAAATTTATTGTTGCCGACTCTCTATCAAGTATGCAAAAATTTCAAGATTTGATAAACTTCTTTTCACACTCACACAAAACGAAAATATTTATTTTGCAAAAAACTGCAACCCTTGAAAAAACATCATAAAACCATCGTAATTTCTGATGTCCACTTAGGAGCTTCAGGTTCAAAAACTAAGCAACTTATTCGTTTCCTCAAACAGAATACTTGCGAAACACTTATACTGAACGGGGACATCATTGATGGCTGGCAACTTCAGCGTTCAGGAAAATGGAAACGAAAGCATACTCGCTTCATTAAAGTTGTCTTGAAAATGATGGATAAATTCAAGACGCGTGTTATTTATGTACGTGGGAATCACGATGACTTTTTAGACCAAATTCTGCCTTTGCGTATTGGTAGGCTTTCTATTTGCAAAGATTATATCTACGAAAGTTTTGGAAAACGCTATTACATCACGCATGGCGATATTTTTGATAGTATCACCACCAAACTGAAATTCGTTGCTAAACTCGGAGATATTGGCTATAATTTTTTACTTTGGCTCAACAAACGCTACAATCAGTACCGAGCCAAACGAGGATTGCCTTATTATTCGCTTTCACAAAAAATCAAGGCAAAGGTAAAAACAGCCGTTTCGTATATTGATGATTTTGAAAAAGAACTCGCTAATTTTGCTAAAATCAAGCAATGTGATGCCATAATTTGTGGGCATATTCACCAGCCTGCTATGAAAGAAATTGACGGAATTTTATACCTTAATTCAGGCGATTGGGTAGAGTCCCTTACGGCACTGACGGAAGATTTTAGCGGTAATTGGGAATTAGTACATTATATCAAAGACGTAGATATTCACGCCGAATATGCCCAAGAAGATGAAAAAGATGAAGAACTTGATGAAATGAACGATTTCAGTGTGGAAGAGAAACTTGAATTGGTTGAAAATCTTATCAATAAAAAAGTTCATAATTTTCAGCATTCCGAAAAATAATAAAAGCCATAAACTTGCCTAATTTGAGGCTTTTTATGAGATTTTTGAGGCTTGATTGCAAGAATATTCCTTTTTGCTTTTCTTGTATTATCATAGTCAGCAATGTCACCTTTTTTGCTCTGAAAGGAAAAGAATGACGCTTTGAACAAAAAAGAAAATCAAAATGCCGTGTGGAGGAGGAGGTAGTATTCTTTAATCATCTTTCTGAGAAAAGGCAAGGAGTAATTATGCTTTTTGGATAAATTTTTCTATATTTACAATCCTAACCTAATTACAAGAGCTATGTCAAAAAAAATAAAAACAGCCGTAACAACTAAATCAAATAAGAGTTCTGCTCAGAATGGCAAAATTAACTCTGCTATTCGCTTAGGTATTTTAAAGGGGAAAATCAAAATCGCTCCCGATGCTTTTGAAGAGAACAACAGAAAAACTTTGAAGTTCTAGGTAGATAAAATATTTGCTTGATGTGCAAATTTATCTATGGATTTTCCAAACTAAAAAATTGAACCGAAAAGATTTATTATTATACAATTAGAAACATTACCGATGAGAGTTGCAACTAAAAATATCAATATTGTCAAAGCCGAATATATTGAGGGGTATGTCTTGAAGGTCTATTTTTCTGATAGCACTTTTCAAGTTATAGATTTTACAGAGCAAATTACCAAATTAAAAGGTTATTATGCGAAATACAAGGAAATAGAAAACTTTAAAGCCTTCAAAGTTGAAGGTGGAAACTTAGTTTGGGGTAAAAATTGGGACTTAATTTTTCCAAATTGGCAATTGTATAGAGGTAAAATTGAGTAGTCATTTTTTAATTTCAGGTGTATTTTTCAAAAAGGCTCAAACTTTTCAAAATATATTTATCCTAACGAGTAACTAAGTAACACAAAAAAGTCTCAAATTTTAGAGTTTTGAGGCTTTTTGTGGAGATGGAGGGACTCGAACCCTCGTCCAGAGAAGGTTCTCGGTTGTCTTCTACACGCTTAGTGTTGTTTCTTTGTCGGAAGTAGGTAGGTACAACACAAACCTGTGCCTACTTCTTAGCTACTTAGGTTCTCGTATGTGTATCGTAGCCTACACATACCAGCTCTGCAACTCTGACACCCCTATATGCCACAAAGCAGAGCTTATTGCGGCAGGGATGCTTGCTACCTATCTATCCAGATTAAGCAGCAAGAGCGAAGTTAGATTCGCCAGTTATTGTTCGGAAGGAGTTTTGACGAGAACACTTCCATTTCTCGGCGTGCTTACACAACCCAGCAACTCAGCCTGTCAAGACCAGTCATCCCCTTATACTCAACACTCAACAAGCAAACCACACTTTTGAAAGAAAAGTTCAATTTCTTAAAACTTTTTCAAAATTTTTGTATTTAGATTTTCTTGCTTACCTTTGGCAAGCAAAAATTTTCCGCTATGGAATACTTACGGGCATTAGTAGGAATAATTACTTTCGTAGCAATAGCGTGGCTACTTTCTAAAAATAGAAAAGCC
>JANWZC010000204.1 GCA_025054975.1 Raineya sp. | reverse complement strand
ACTACCTTTCAGAAACTATTGAAAAACAAACTATTCGTTATGCCATTTGGGCTGGGGTTTTTACAGGGTTAGCTGTACTTACCAAAGGACCTGTCGGATTTTTATTGATTTTCCTAACTTTTTTAACATTTTGGGCAAGTGAGCGTTTTCGTAAAATTACTACTTGGAAAGCAGTAGTTGTATATGCATTAGCAACGGCTTTGGTTTCATCACTTTGGTTCGCCGTAGAACTTTGGCAAGGGGGCTGGTGGTTTTTCAAAATGTTTATTGACTATCAAATTCGCTTATTTTCCACTCCTGATGCAGGACATGAGCAACCTTTTTACTATCATTTTGTAGTGGTATTTTTAGGGTGCTTTCCGATGTCAGTTTTTGCGTTGTGGGGCTTTCGTAAAAATCCGCAAGAAGCCAATCCTGTGTTTCACAAAAAAATGTTTTTTTTGTTTTGGGTAGTGATGATTTTATTTTCCATTGTGAAAACTAAAATTGTGCATTATTCCTCTATGGCATATTTTCCACTTTCTTTCTTTGCCGCAAAGGCAATCACAAATTTTATTGCACAAAACACAATTCCTAAAAGTTTTAATTGGTTTTTGGGGATTTTAGGGGGAATTTTTGCCTTGATACTTACAGGTTTGCCACTTTTTGCCTACAACAAAGAATATTTTTACAAATACATTGAAGACCCTTTTGCCGTAGATTGTCTGAAAACTCCTGTACAGTGGGCAGGTTGGGAGTTTTTGATAGGCTTTTTCTATGGGGTAGCAGTTATTGGGGCAATTTGGAAGATGAAAAAAAACTTACGAAATGCATTTATTACGCTATTTTTGGCATCGGCAATAGTGTTGAGTGCTTATCTGGCGGTAGTTGTACCGCTTATTGAACAATATTCGCAAGCCCCTGCTATTGATTTTTACAAAATGCTTCGCCGTGAAAATCCTAATAGTTATGTAACTACCGTATGGTTCAAAAGTTACGCACAATATTTTTATTTTCAATATCCTCGCTATCAAAATCCGAATTTTTATCAAAAAGATACCTACCAAGAAAATACCGAATGGCTACTCAATGGCAACATTGATAAAGACGCTTATTTTGTGGTAAAAACCGATGAATTTCAAAAATTCAAGCAAACCTATCCACACCTAACTTTCCTTTACAAAAAAGGTGGTTTTGCGTTTTTCAAAAGAGAAGCCTATCAGCCACCTCGTAGCGAAGATTAAACACAAATTTTACACGATTTGGGGAATAATTTTACGCTTGGTTAAATTTCTGTAAAATCATTTGAATTTGGCAAATAAAATTTTAGTTTTGCGAGGATTTTTCGCTTCAAAATCAGAAAAATAGTATGCACCGAATTTTCGTTTTTGCATTTTTCTTGCTTCATTTTTCCCTTTTTGCTCAAACTTCTTTTGAAAAAGCCAAATTAGAAATTCTTTGTCAGGCGATACGTTTCAATCATATTCAGCAAAATAAAGTTGAGATAGCCAGTAAAATTGATTGTTCTTCGCTTCAATCTTTGGAAAAAACTACGCCTAATTCGTCAAGGGCTTCCAAAAATATTATTTCGGCTTACAAAAATAAAACCTACACTAATTTAAGCACAGACGAAGAAAAAATCAGGCAATTCAAAAAAGAAGTTTGGAGAGAGCTACGCAATTTAGCTCCTCGCATTAGCAAATCTGCGGAATTTCAAGCAAAATGGCGTACAGGTTTAGATTCACTTTCGGCATCTTTGGATAAAACTTTGGGCATATCTACCGAAGAAGGTGTGCAAAGTTCTGAAAAGAAAGAGGATAGCGATGTAGAAGTACAAGAAACCATTATTCCTGCGGAAAATCAAAGGCTACCTGCTCCCGAGTCCAGCAGTAATACAGGGCTTTGGATTATTAGCATACTTTCCATTCTGATTGCCTTTGTAAGTTTAGGATATGCTTATTTGGTTGCGAAAACCACTTCGCACCGCATCAAAGAAATGGAAAATATGTTCAAAGAGCGGTATCAACACTTGGATACGCGTTTAGATAAAATGCTCACACGCGAAGAGTTCAAAAAACTCAACAATCCACACCTCTGATGGAATTTCGCAAGATACGATATTTAATTTTTTTGCGTGAAATTTTCATCATGTCTTGGACTTCTTACGGCGGTCCGCAGGCTCATTTGGCACATTTCATTAAAGTTTTTTGCGAAAAAAGGGCTTATCTCTCCGAGAGTGCCTTACTGGAAATTTATGCTCTTTGTCAGATTTTGCCTGGTCCTACTTCTACGCAAACCATCACAGGCATAGCCTACCGATTGGGAGGAGCAAGTTTAGCGTATCTCACGCTTGTAATTTGGGTTCTCCCCTCTATCCTGATAATGACTTTGGGGGCAATTTTTATCACGTATTTAGAGCAACAGCAAGTAGATTTCTCTTTTGCACGTTTTACGCAAGCCATAGCCGTAGGTTTTATACTTTCAGCGGCTTGGCAAGTTACTCCCAAAGTAATTCAAAGCCGACTTTCAGGATTTTTAGTAATTTTTTCAGCAATAGTGGCTTATTTTTATCACCCTCAATGGTTTTTACCCATATTGATAGTTTTAGGAGGCTTAATTACTACCCGAAATTTTGAAAAATATCCCAAAGTAGAAGACAAAAACCTCAAAATTCGTTGGCGTAATCTAACTTATTTTATTTTGATTTTTGTGGTGTTGGCTTTTTTTAGTGAATTTACGAGGCGTTATAGTTTTGGTTTGCCTTTTCGCTTGGCAGAAAACTTTTATAGAACAGGTTCTATTATTTTTGGTGGTGGGCATGTACTTGTGCCGCTGATGCTTACAGAGTTTGTGTATATCAAAAAACTTATTACACGCGAGGAGTTTGATTTAGGCTATAATTTTAATCAAATTCTACCTGGACCTACCTTTGCTTTTTCGGCATTTATTGGAGCTATGGCAATGCGTGATTTTGGTACGTGGGGGCAGGTGCTGGGAGCATTTCTGGCAAGTTTTGGTGTATTTATGCCTGGCACTTTGCTGATTTTCTTTGTGATGCAGTTTTGGGATGAACTTAAAAAATATCGTCCTGTTCGTGCCGCCCTGGAAGGCATACACGCCGTAAGCGTAGGACTAATCATCGTAGCTGTGGTTCTTATGGGACAAGCTATTTTTGAGCAAAATTCCGTCAATGAAATCGTTTTAGATGTTTGCGTAGCTCTTGCTACTTTTGTAATATTGCATTTTACCAAAATTCCACCGCCTTTCATTGTAATAGCGGGGTTATTGCTGGGGTATTTGTTATGAAATTATGCAAATTCAAGAAAACATATCACTCAAACCTTACAATACTTTCGGTATAAAGGTACAGGCACGTTATTTTGTAGAGTGCTTTCATATTCACGACATTTGCGATGCAATAGCTTTTCAGAAAGAAAATAAATTGCCTTTATTGATTTTGGGAGGAGGTAGCAATATCCTTTTTACCAAAGATTTTGAAGGATTGGTTCTAAAAATATCACTTTTTGGAAAAAAAATCATCAAAGAAGATGAAAATCATCTTTGGCTCAAAGTGCAAGCAGGTGAAAATTGGAATGAATTAGTAGAATACTGCGTAGCTAATAACTGGGGAGGCATAGAAAATTTAACGCTCATACCTGGTACCGTAGGAGCGGCACCTATGCAAAATATTGGAGCTTATGGGGTTGAATTGCAAGAAGTTTTTGAATGTTTAGAGGCTTTTCACATTGCCACGGGCGAAATTCATCGCTTTGATAAAAAGGACTGCAAATTTGGCTATCGTGAAAGTGTTTTCAAGAATGAACTTAAAAATCAATACATCATTTTAGCTGTTACACTTAAACTTTTTAAAAATCCTATTCTCAATTATTCTTACGCAGATGTTCAAAAGTTTTTATCCGAACATCACATAACTCCTTCGGTTCAGAGCATCAGTGAGGCGGTACGTCAGATTCGTCTTGCCAAACTTCCTAATCCTGCTGAAATCGGCAATGCGGGTAGTTTTTTCAAAAATCCGTATGTTTCTAAAAAACATTATGAATATTTGAAACGAGATTATCCGAATATGCCTGCCTACACTCTTGATGAAAACACCTACAAAGTGCCTGCGGCTTGGCTTATTGAACAAGCAGGTTGGAAAGGTTATCAAGAAGGTGATGCAGGCGTACATCATAAACAGCCTTTAGTGCTTATCAACAAGGGCAATGCAAAAGGACATGAAATTTGGCAACTTGCTCAAAAAATCAAAAAAAATGTGGAAGCTAAATTTGGTGTAACCTTGCAAACCGAAGTAAATATTTACTAAAAAAGTCCTCCATTTTCTTGATTTTCAAGCATATTTTGTAAATTAAGGCGTTTCATACAAAAGGATTTTTATGTTTCGTGTTTTTCTGTTTTTTTGTTTGTTTTTGGGGGGTAATCAAGCAATATTGGCTCA
>JANWZC010000203.1 GCA_025054975.1 Raineya sp. | reverse complement strand
AGACGGCGGGCTTTGTCAAGATTTGTATTATCGGGCCAGCTATTGAGCGGTGCAAAACGTTGCAAACCTTTACCTGCACCACCTCTACCATCACCGATTCGGTAAGTACCAGCCGCATGCCAAGCCATGCGAATAAAGAAAGGTCCATAATGCCCAAAATCAGCAGGCCACCAGTCTTGCGAGTCGGTCATGAGGGCGTGTAAGTCCTTTTTCAGAGCTTCATAATCCAAAGAAAGAAAAGCCTTGCGATAGTCAAAATCCTTGTCCATAGGGTTAGTTAGCTCTGAATGTTGCCGCAACATATCCAATTTCAAGCGGTTGGGCCACCAATCTTGATTTTTAGTGCCTCCAAAACTTGCCCCATTTTTCAAGGTCAGACCTGTAAAGGGACATTTTCCGTTACCATTTGATAGATGTTCCATAACAATCGTTATTTTTTGCCAAAGTTGAGCAAAAATTTTCTATAAAACAAAACGATACTTTCTATAAAACTTATAGAAAAAATTTATCTTAATACCAAAACTTATAGAGAATAATCAGGCAGATTTTGCAATGCTCTACCTCTTTTGCCATTGATTTTTCCTATCCATTGCCGAATACCTTTGTAACCATTTTCACTTTCAAAAATCAATTCTTTGGAAAACGGCATTGCAAAAGTTTCAGGTAAGGTATTTACTCCTCCTGCGGGAATTTTGGCATTGTGTAATGCTTCCAAAAGAGTTTCTTTCTGCCATTGACTTATTTTTTCTTGCAAAATGGGTAAAAGTTTTTCGGCATTTCTGACACGTTGGGCATTAGTAGCAAAACACTCTTCTTGGGCAATTTCAGGAATTTGCAGGATTTGGCAAAGTTCCGCAAATTGCTTATCTGTACCTACGGCAAGGGTGATAAGTTTTTGGTCTTGGGTAGTAAAAATAGTGCCATACGGCACAATGTTCGGATGCTGACTGCCTATTCGTTGGGGAATATGTCCTGCATTCAGCCAATTACTTGCTTGATTGACAAGTGCTGAAACCGCCGAGTCAAACAAACTGACTTCTACATAACTACCTTCCCCTGTGCGTTCTCGCTGCAAGAGAGCAAGTAAAATTCCTTGTTTGAGTTGATGTCCCGCGAGTACATCAATCAGAGCCACAGGCATTTTGGTGGGAGGGCTATCGGGTTCGCCATTCATATACATAAATCCCGCCTCCGCCTGAATGATAGCATCATAGCCTACTTTATCGTAATGATTGCCATAACCTGTAATGTGTCCGTAGATGATTTTAGGATTGATTTTTCGTAAATTCTCGTAAGCAACGCCCAATTTTTCAGCATCGCCGGGCTTGTAGCTGGCAATTACAATATCACTTTTTTTCACCAAATCGTACAATTTTTCCAAATCCGCAGGGTTGCGTAAGTCCCAAAATACACTTGTTTTGCCCCAATTTACTGAGGCAAAATACGCCGAAATACCATTTTTTACAACTTCATTTTTAATTTGCCACGAACGCGTTACATCTCCTTGTGTGGCAGGATTTTCAACTTTGATAACTTCTGCTCCTAATTCTGCTAAAAACTGCCCCACACTGGGACCCGCAAGTACCGAAGCCAGTTCAATAACTTTGTAATTTTCAAGTAAAAGCACGGCTCTTATTTTTTGCGTAAAAATAAAAAAGTTTTGCCTCTAAAAATTTGCTTTTCTTCTACAAAATCTCTTGTTTCGCTAAATAACCTATTAAAATTATGCAAATCACCAAGCACTTGTATAGCTCTTCACTTTCACTACTTACCGACTTGTATCAACTTACTATGGCTTATGGCTACTGGAAGTCGGGCAGAGGTGAGCAAGAAGCTGTTTTCAATTTGTTTTTTCGCCGTAGTCCCTTCAAAGGAGGGTATGCCATTGCTTGCGGTTTGGAGTACATCTTGGACTACCTGCAAAATTTTCATTTGGATAGCTCGGATATTGCTTATTTGGCTTCACTCAAAGGTAATGACGGCAGACCACTTTTTGAAGCCGATTTTTTAGACTACCTTTCCCAAATGCAATTTACTTGCACCATAGATGCTATTCCCGAAGGAACGGTGGTTTTTCCACATGAGCCTCTTTTGCGAGTGAGAGGTCCCATTATTCAGTGCCAACTTATTGAAACACCTTTGCTCAATATTATCAACTTCCAAACGCTCATAGCTACCAAAGCCGCAAGAGTGGTTTGGGCAAGTAGGGGGGAAAGTGTTTTAGAATTTGGCTTACGGAGAGCCCAAGGCATAGACGGCGGACTTGCCGCCAGTCGTGCCGCTTATGTAGGCGGTTGTGATGCTACTTCTAATGTCTTGGCGGGCAAACTTTTCGGTATTCCTGTACGTGGCACACACGCACATAGTTGGGTGATGTCTTTTGAAAGTGAATTAGAGGCTTTTGAAACCTATGCCGAAATATTGCCTAATAATTGCATTTTTTTGGTAGATACTTATGATACGATTGAGGGCGTAAAAAATGCTGTAAAAGTAGGTCAGAAATTACGTGAAAAAGGCTATAAATTAGCAGGCATACGATTAGATTCAGGCGATTTGGCTTATTTGAGCATTCAGGCTCGTAAAATACTTGATGAAGCAGGTTTCAGAGATGCTGTTATTGTGGCAAGCAATGATTTAGATGAGGAAATCATTGAAAGTCTAAAAAACCAAGATGCAAAAATTTCAGTTTGGGGCGTAGGAACGAAACTCGTTACTGCTTACGACCAACCTGCTTTGGGAGGGGTGTATAAAATTTCAGCTATTCGGCGTAAAGACGGCTCTTGGGATTACAAAATGAAACTTTCCGAGCAAAGCATTAAAATTTCCACTCCTGGTTTGCAACAGGTAAAACGCTTTGAAAAAAATGGTGAATTTGTAGGTGATATGATTTTTGACGAAGAGAATTTTACCGAAAAAGAAACCTACACCATGATTGACCCCGCTGATAGTACTCGCTTCAAAACTTTTACAAACTATGAAACCTCTGATAATTTGCTGATTCGTGTTTTTGAGAATGGCAAAGTTGTTTATCAAAGTCCTGATTTGGAGGAAATTCGCAGGCGTGTGAAAGAACAATTAGCGAAATTTCACGCAGGAATTAAGCGTTTTGTTAATCCGCATAGTTATCCTGTGGGATTAGAGGAAAATCTCTGGCAACTCAAACACGAACTTATCAAGAAGTTGCGAAAAAAAGGCTAAATACTTGATTTTTTTGCTACTTTTGCCAAAAACAATAAATTTATGAATGAAGTAATTAGCCATTTACTTACTACTGAGTCGCTGATTGCGATTATTTCGCTTACACTTATGGAAGTAGTTTTAGGCATTGATAACATCATTTTTATCTCTGTCATTGCCAACAAACTTGAAAAATCTCAACGTAAAAAAACGACTAACATTGGTTTGATTATAGCCATTATACCGAGAGTAGTTTTGTTATTTTTGCTTTCGTTTATTATTGGGCTTACCAAGCCACTTTTTCATTGGCAAGTACCACTCATTGACTATGACTTTCACCCCAGCGGCAGAGATTTGATTCTCTTGGCAGGCGGACTTTTCTTGATATACAAAGCTACTTCCGAAATTCACCACAAATTGCAAGGACACGAAGAGGTTATCAAAGCAGAAGGTAAAGCCACTTCGCCGTTGAGTGTAATTATTCAGATTGCCTTACTCAATATTGTTTTTTCTTTTGACTCTATCCTTACAGCGATTGGTATGGTAGATGCCGCCAAACCCGAAAACTTGTGGATAATGATTATTGCCGTAGTACTTTCTATGTTAGTAATGATTTTCTTTGCTAATCCTGTCAATGATTTTGTAAGCCGGAACCCTACCGTGAAAATGTTGGCATTAGCGTTTTTGGTAATGATTGGCACGGTACTGATTATGGAAGGTTTAGAGAAAGAGGTCTCCAAAGGTTATGTGTATTTTGCGATGTTTTTTGCTTTGGTAGTAGAAATGCTAAATATGCGAATGATGAAAAAAGCCCAAGCGGTGCGTTTGCGTATGCGTTATGTGAAAGATATTACTGATGACAATGCCGCCGAGTCGCAACTCGTTGATACAGAAATGACTCGCAAACATCTTAACGTAAAACACCTCAAAGGAAAATCCAAAGAAGAATGAAATATCAAATCAATTTATTTTCATTGATACTCGCATTTGGGCTTTTTTCCTACAAAACGAAAGCTCAATTTTCTCGTCAAGATAGCCTTTTGGGGTATTTATCACCTGCTCGGGCTTGTTATGATGTCAAGCATTACGATTTGCAATTACGCATAATTCCTGAAAAAAAGTTCATTTCAGGGCAAAATACCATTACCTACACACTCAACCAAGATACGCAAGAAATTCAGGTTGATTTGGCTCCTGAATTGCAAATCAAAAGTATTTTGCAAAACAAGAAATCTTTGAAGTTCAAAAGAGAAGCCCGAGCT
>JANWZC010000202.1 GCA_025054975.1 Raineya sp. | reverse complement strand
GCACGTCTGCAAAAGCCGAAATTTTGCCATTAGCTACATTCCATTCGTTAGCAACTTTCAAAAATTGATTGAAATCCACTTTGATAGCATCATTATCATAGTAGCGATAACGAATAGGTGCATTTTGAGCAAATTCTGCCCAAATAATCTCACCAAAATGCTTGCCCAGATACCTATTCCAACCACCGCCCAAGATGAAATTCCACGTATTTTGTGAGTAATCCAAAGAATACACTGTACCAAAGAAATGATTATCTAACCAACGACGACGAATTATATCACTTTCTGAAATAGTAGTTGAGCCTATGGTGATATCGGGCAAGCCATATTTAGAAAATTTATCTTTTTTCTTAAACTCCTCGTAATACCCAAAGCCTCTCACGTAAAATAATGAAATGTTGGCTTTGAGTTTTTCAGAAATTTGGTGGTCAAGAATGGCTTGATAGTGATTTTGATTGTAGTTATCTATTTGATTATCATAGCTATACACATTGAAACGCCTATTTTCTTGCAACTTATTTTCAGGCACGCCTGTCCAAGCCTGATAGGTACGCTCTCTACCTTGTAAAGTTACAAGACGAAGTGTTGTTTTCTTATCATAATAACCTGCCGAAAGATACGCACCCAAAAGATCTGCAAAGGCTCTTTCAATGTAACCGTCAGAGGTGATTTTAGAAAGGCGAGCATCCAACACAAAACCATTTTTCATTTTGCCTGTACTTGCCTGAATGGTATGTTTCCAGGTATTGAAACTACCCCAAGAATGGTTGAATTCGGCAAAAGGTTCATCAGTAGGTTTATCAAAGGTTTGAATGTTGAGGCTTGCTCCGAAAGCCCCTGCCCCATTAGTAGAAGTACCTACACCACGTTGTAGAGTGATTGTAGTAGCAGATGAGGCTAAATCAGGCAAATCTACCCAAAATACCCCTTGCGATTCAGCATCGTTTAAGGGAATGCCATTGATAGTGGTATTGAGACGAGTTTGGTCAGAACCACGCACACGCAAACTCGTATAACCTATACCCGTACCTGCATCAGAAGTAGCCACTACTGAAGGGGTAAAATTGAGCAAAAATGGCATATCTTGCCCATAATTGCGTTTTTGGATATCTGTTTTTTTGAGCGTAGAACGTGTCAGTTCCGTAATGTACGGAATACCTGTAACATTGATTGCTTCAATTTCTTTATCTTGAAGCAAAGTGTCAGTTTGAGCTTGTGCTTGTGCAAAATAAGAAAGCACAAGCAAGCCTGCTGAAAGGCACGCATTTTTACGATTCATCTTGAAAAGATTTTAGAGTAAAACCATAGGAGCTTCAAGGGGGTAGCTCCACCTTGTTTTTACCTTAACTCCCTGCGGCAGCATTACCTGCATCAGGTTCAAAGGGTATGTTCTCAGCCCGTTGTATTAAGGCACCCCTGTTTTGGTAGTTTTGCGGGACAAAATTAAAAAATCAGCAAGAAAAAGCAACAAAAATTAAGCAAAATTTTTTCAGTCTAAAAAATACTTTGTTGTGCAAGTTATTCATTTCTTGTTGTTTTAGATTTACTTTCGTCTACTATTTGCCCAAACTGCCACCATTAAACTTTGTAGCCTTCTAATCTTCCAGTAAAAATTTGATAGTTTCATCTATCACTTCTTCGGTATGAATAGGAAGCAAACTTTCGGTAAAAGGCTCTTTTCCACCAAAAGTATGGTCAGCATTTTCCAACAAAATCATTTCAGCATTTTTTGCCCAAGATTGTAATTTGCGGGCATTTTCTACCGAAACCGAAGTATCCGCCTTGCCGTGAATAATCAGGATAGGAACTTGTATTTTAGGCACTTGCTTTTCTAAGTCGTAATGCACCCAATTTTTAAGCAAATCTTCATAAACTTCTCGGTAGATAGGCATTTGTTGCTTGGTACGGGCATTTTCAATGTAAATCACACCATTTTTTTCAATTTCAGCAATGCGTTCAGGAGTGAAAAGAAATTTAGTATCGGCAATAGATGCCCAAGTAACTACTTTTTTGATACGAGCATCTTCAGCGGCTTTCAAAAGTGCTAAAGCCCCTCCCCTGCTATGCCCAATTAAAAATAACTTCTCCAAAAGGGTAATTCTTTTGAAAAGATAATCTTCGGAAAAGAAGTAATCTATAACTGCCGTGATATCGTCTAAATCGGTAGTATAGGTTTCCCTACCAAAAGCCTCTAAATCTACAAATTCACGTTTATGGGTAGGAGTAGTGCCATTGTGCGAAAGATTGATTTTTGCAAAAATAAAGCCTTTTTGGGCAAAAGTCTCAGCAATCATATTAAAATGCCCCCAATCTTTGAATCCCTTGAAGCCATGAATGAAAAGTACAAGTGGCTTAGGGTTATCATCAAAAACCAGGCGAATATCCAAACCAATAGGACGCTGATGTTTGGAAGAAATAATTTGAATTTCCTGCTTAAATAGTGGTTCTTGTAAGTTCTCTGAATACATTTTCAATATTTTTTTCCTCTTGTTTGATTTCCAGAATCGTCCAATTCTGCTTTTTAGCAAGTTGAAATAAATCAGCCCGCACATCTAGCTCTATGGGGGTTCGTATTTCCCATAAATTGCCCGCAATATGCTGAATTTGCAAATTTTTTTCAAAATTTTGGTAAACAATATTTTCATCAATTTTTTCAGCAAACTCTACTTTCAAAATTCTTTCTTGCTCGGCAAGTTTGGTAATCTCACTTACAGGAGCATCCGCCACAATTTTTCCTAAATGAATTATCACCACTTTATCACAAATTGCTTGTACTTCCTGCATAATGTGCGTAGAAAGCAAAATAGTTTTTTCTTTGGCAATTTGCTTAATTAGATTCCGAATCTCAATAATTTGATTAGGGTCTAAACCTGTGGTGGGTTCATCAAGAATCATTACTGATGGATTATGTATCAAAGCCTGTGCCAAACCTACTCTCTGACGATACCCTTTGGAAAGCATGCCTACTTTTTTGTGAGCTTCACGCTCTAAACCACACATTTCTATCACTTCCTTGATACGATGTTGTAAATTCGGTACTTTGTAAATTTTACCCATAAAACCCAAATACTCACGCACATACATATCCAAGTAAAGAGGATTATGTTCAGGCAAATAGCCCAAAGCCCTTTGAGCTTCTTGGGTATGAGTAGCAATGTCCCAACCTGCCACTTCTACCGTTCCCGAAGTAGCTTTCAAGTAGCCTGTGGCTATTTTCATAGTAGTAGATTTGCCCGCCCCGTTTGGACCCAAAAAGCCCGTAATTTTTCCACTTTCTGCAACAAAACTGATATTATCTACAGCTTTCTGCTTACCATAAATTTTTGTAAGATTTTTGACTGCAATCATTTTAGTTAGACATTAGACACAAGACACAAGACACAAGATATTAGACAGGCTATTTACTCAATATGCAATAAGCTATTTTATTTGCATTTTTTCTTCCCATTGTTCAGCAAAAGATTTTTCAGCAATTTGAGGCATAATACGACGTTTGCCCCAGGTTTTACCAAAAAGCCTTTTGAGCCATTTGTTTTTAGTTTTTGCAGAAAAAAAATCCATTAGTTTTCGGCTGAGCATAGCTTTTTTCCACAGACGAAAACCTAAACGTTCCCAAAATGTACTTTGTTTTTCCTCAACACTTTGTTTGCGATTGAGCAAAAGCAAATTATGAATAGGAATTTTCACAGGACATACCGCACTGCAAGCCCCACACAAAGAACTTGCAAAACTCAGATGTTTGTATTCTTTCATTCCTACTAAATGAGGAGTAATCACAGAACCAATCGGACCGCTATAAGTAGTGTTATACGAATGTCCGCCGATGTTTTTATACACAGGACAAGCATTCAAACACGCACCACAACGAATACAATTCAAAGCCTCACGTTTTTCTACATCAGCAAGCAAATGAGTTCTACCATTATCTAAAAGAATTACGTACATCTCATCGGGTCCGTCTAATTCCTCTGCCTGACGAGGACCGAAAAAAATAGAATTATACACCGTAATTTTTTGTCCTGTACCGCTGGTAGCCAATAAATGCCAAAATAAATCTAATTGTTCAAGTTTAGGGATAACCTTTTCAATGCCTACAATAGCAATATGCACTTTTGGAAAAGTAGTTGCCATGCGGGCATTGCCTTCATTTTCGGTAATGGCAACGGCACCTACATCAGCAATAAGAAAATTGCCCCCCGTAATGCCAATTTCTGCTTCTAAATATTTTTCTCTCAAAATGCGGCGAGCTGTAAGGGTAAGTTCTTGGGCATCATCGGTGGGCTGAATACGCAATTTTTCTACAAAAATTTCAGCAATATCTTTTTTTGAAAGGTGCATGGCAGGCGTAACAATATGATAAGGCTTTTGCCCTGCAAGTTGTACAATAAACTCCCCTAAATCTGTTTCTATGGGTTCAATAACTTTCTGCTCTAAAAACTCGTTCAGAT
>JANWZC010000201.1 GCA_025054975.1 Raineya sp. | reverse complement strand
TTAATATTGTCAATATCTCAAAATTTAAAATAATTTTGCACTTTTTTAACCACCCCTTAATCCCCTCCTTAGGAAGGAGGGGAGCTTGGATGGTACTAAAAATTTGATTTTCATGTGCATAGCTCCCCTCCTCTTTGAGGAGGGGCTGGGGGTGGTGTTTTTTAGAATTGTATTTATCCAAGATATTGCAAATAATTCACGTTATTTTACTAACTTTATCCCTTATCTATTTACCATAATTTGCTTACGTTCTACATTACCATCGGCGTAGTAGAGATGTAGGAAATAAACGTCTTGGGGTAAATTTTGTACCGAGATTGTTTGTTTTTCATTAAACGCACCTTCGGTAATCTTTTGGTTGAATTTGTTGTAAATGATATACCGAACCTGTCCTTGATTTTCTGTCTGTAAATGGACTTGCTCGTTGGCAGGATTGGGATATACAGAGGTTCTTGCCAAATCGCTTATAGGACGTATATTGACAATCACGGTAGTTTGCGGTGCTGATGTAGGTGTGAAAGGAGTATTGCAGTTATTTTGACCTACTATCGTGTATGTATCTGATGCACTTCGGTTAGGATCAATCAAAATGTAGCCTGTATTAGAAGGAAAAGTATTTGCTCCCAATACACCCCAATCTGGAGGCAAGTCAGAAGGTCCATTGCCCGGAGGAAGTACCTGACGAGTGTATACTAATCTATCTGCTCCCAAACTTCTCAAACGTATGGTTTCTGTAGTTGCCCAAGGGCTTTGATAGTAAGTAAATTCATAAGTATTTGGGGCAATAGGAGTAGCTCCTGCGGGATAGATAACTACTGGAGCTTGAGGTAAGCCTACCCAAACTACTTTTCTAAACTGACGGCTCTCAATATGGCAAGCACTATTTACGTTTACATCTACTCTTATCCAACCATTGCCTACCGTGGTGCCTGTAGCACTTACAATGTGAGGAGCTATGTTGGTGAGTGTAATATTAGGGCTACTTGTCCAAGTATAAGTAGCTCCTATAAAAGGCTCAATTTGATAAATATTACTTGCCGAAGGACATACAGCATTTTCTCCTTGTATGCCTTCTATGCGAGTTAGGCTGTTGAAATATTTGCGGATTTTTTGCCCACAAGGTTGAATGGTAAATTCTATCCACGCCTCGCCTGTGCCTATGCTCGAAACATTTGCCACCGTACCTGTACCCGATCTGGGTGATACATTGGAAGAGGTTTCCCAAGTTACCCCTATGCCCGAAGGGATATTATTAAGTGCAAAAGTGGCAGGCGTACCACATACACTCGCAGGACCTGAAATATCAGACGGATTAGCCTTTACTGCTGTTACATTTTTTCTTGCAGCTAACTCACCATTGATATAAAACTCTATAAAACCATTACCCGTTGAAAAATAAATTACTCTCAAAACGCCAGGGGAGGTCATTTGTGCAAAAAGATTTGAAGATACCCTATGAGTAATCTGAGCGTTTGGAGGAAAGCAGCTGAGTGTATAAGTTGCAGAACTTGAACAAATAATATTGGGACCTGCAATTTGTGGATTAACAACCCCTAATGGAACACCTGTATTTTGGTTTATCCAGGTAGCATAATTGATTACTTTTGTGTAAATTGTAGGATATTGGTCTTTTGGATAGTAACCCCAGCTGGAAACACCAATAAGAATGGGAGTTGTACCATTGAATACTACTGCGGGTCCCCCACTATCACCGGGAGCGGCCCCAGAACCAGGTTGGTAAAAAGCAATCATGTTGTTTGTCACTGTTAAAGTTCCTCTCGGATTACCACTATTTATCTGATTGGCAGTAGCATTGGAAATAATGGGCATATCTAACTTTCGCAAGATATCAGCCTCAGGACAGGTATTGCAAGTTCTTCCCCATCCTGTCAGCATGGCTATATCAAACTCTTCAACTAACTCAGGAGGCAGATTGCAAGGGTTAGCATATTGAATGGGTTGTACTCCTGGATTGAAAATAAGTGGGGAACTCACTCTTATTAGAGCAATATCATTCTCAAAAGTATTAGGATTGTAAGATGGATGAATAATTACTTGAGCAATTTGTACTGGCTGCTGACTCGGCAAGGTCTGATTTGTTACTCCAACTTTAAGAGATAATTCGTGCAAGGGAACGTTGAAAATACAATGAGCGGCGGTAATAATCCATGTTTCACTGATGATTGAACCTCCGCACGATTGCCCTACTGGACTTCTATGCATAGAAACCTGCCAAGGTGCCTCTGTTATATCTATCTCTACTCCTCCGATAATATTGCCTTGAGCGTAAGTAGCTTGGCTAAATAGAATAGAATAGAATAGAATAGAATCTTTTTAATTTTCATAATAGCTATAATTTTTTAGTTGAAAACATAGAAAATATAGATATCATTACTAGGTCTACCATGATCACCTGTACCACAAATGAATACATCAACATTAAGAATTACTTCTTTACCAATATCACTATCATCATACCTGTTGGTGCAACAAGGAAATAATCTTACGGTAGGAGAGCTTTGGTCGGCTTCTGGGATAGCCACACTGCTAACTTCTACATAGTATTTGCCATCATCATAAAAGTAATCCGCCGGTCCTACTTTCTTAACAACCCCTTTTAAGTTCTTTACTTTTCTGCAAAAAGTAGATGATATGCACTTTTTACATTCCAAAGTAGGTATAGGTTCTGGGGTTTTCTTGCAGGATTGGCAAGAAGTAAGCGAAAGCAACAGGGCATAGACAACAAATCGCCAGCCCCAACCAGTTCTCCTGCTTGCAGCAAGAGCAGGTTTTTCTCGGGTTTTAGTGAAGCGTAACATAACAATAAAATTTTAAGTAAAACAAAAAAATTACAGAGGTAAGAGCCTCTACATAAAGTACGCAAAAATAAGAGAAAAAGTTGCAAAGAAAGAAGGGAAAATAGATTATTTTTGTGTTATACTAACTGAAAAGTGGTTTTGAATAAAAAAATCCTTAAAAACCACCCCCAACCCCTCCTTATGCTTCGGCATTGCTCAGCAACCAAAGGAGGGGAGATTAAAACCAAATTTTTTTGAGTATAAATACATTGTAGCTTAAACTTATAATTTTTGCAGATACTATCATGATAAATTGAGTAGAATTGAGTTTTCTACATAAAGGCGAATAACAAATTCAATCAGCAGTTTTTAATTGTAGCAATAAAAATAGCAAGCAGTCAAAACTAAAAGGAACTTGTACTAAACAACCTTTTTTCACGTTTAATGAACAAAAACAAAACCTCTATGGAATACAGACGACTTGGCAAATCAGGACTACAAGTGAGTGTCCTTTCTTTGGGGTCTTGGCTTACTTTTGGCAAACAAATCAGCGACACTACCGCCGAAGAACTTATGAAAATCGCTTACGACAACGGCATTAACTTTTTTGACAATGCCGAAATCTACGCTCGTGGGCAATCTGAAATAGTGATGGGAAACATCTTGAAAAAAATGGGGTGGAGTAGAGATACTTTTGTAGTTTCCAGCAAGGTATTTTTCGGTGCAGGAGGTAAATTGCCTAATCAAACAGGATTGAGCCGAAAGCATGTTTTTGAAGCTTGTCATGCGGCTCTTAAACGCTTGCAAGTAGATTATTTGGATTTGTATTTTTGTCATCGCCCTGATAAAAATACACCCATAGAAGAAACCGTTTGGGCAATGAATGATTTAATTCGTCAGGGCAAAGTTTTGTACTGGGGAACTTCCGAGTGGTCGGCACAAGAAATTCAAGAGGCTTATGGAATTGCAAGGCAATATAATCTCATTCCACCTACTATGGAACAACCTCAATACAATATGTTTCATCGCTATCGTGTAGAAGTAGAATACGCTCAACTTTACAAAAATATTGGTTTAGGCACTACTATTTGGTCGCCTTTGGCTTCGGGAGTGCTAACAGGTAAATACAATGATGGCTTTCCCACTGATACACGCTTGGCTATGGAAGGCATGGAGTGGCTCAAAAATAGAGAATTAGTTGCCGAACGCATTGAAAAAGTTAAAAAATTAACGTCTCTTGCCCAAGAACTTGGTGTAACCATGCCTACCCTTGCAATCGCTTGGACTATTAAGCCTACTTTCGTAAGCACTGCTATTCTGGGGGCATCCAAAGTAAGCCAACTCCAAGAAAACTTGAAAGCTATTGAAGTAGCTCACAATGTTCTCAACGAAGAAGTTATGCAAAAAATTGAAGATATCTTGCAAAATAAACCCGAACAACCTGCATTTTAACCTGCGTTAGTTTATTTACATTTCAGAATTTCTGTTGAATAAACTTTTCAAAACAAATCTTTTTATTCAAAAGAAAATGCGTTGAAGAAAACTTCAACGCATTTAAGTATTGTCAAGTAAAACTATTATTAGTAGTTTGCACCTTGTGGATTGAAATTAGTCCAGCCTTGTGTCCAGTCGGTTGTGCCGAAAGCACCGCGGAAATTTACTTTTTCAAAGAAGGCATCGGCGGCTTTGCCTGTCCAAACGGCACCAGAAAG
>JANWZC010000200.1 GCA_025054975.1 Raineya sp. | reverse complement strand
AAGGAGAATTATGGAAAGGAATAGAACAAAATTACAAACCTTTGAAAGTAGGGAAATTCAAAATTCCTGCTTTTGAGGTGAAAGTAGGTAGTAAAAAACAAATTTTCAAAGGAGAAGAAGTATCCGTTGAGGAAAATAATGAAAAAGACGCAACAGATTTGCTCACGCAGTTGGAAGAAGAAAGCCAAGAAGAAGATTTGGTAGGTTTAGGCAAACTCCAAAATGTATTTATTGCCCTTACCGCCAACACCAAAGAAGTTTTTGTAGGTGAAGAAATTAACTTGATTTTTGCTTTGTATGTGGCTAAAAATGCCCCTGTGGCTCTGGATTTGTATGATTTGGACAAGCAAATTAGCCAAGTAATTAAGCAGATTAGTTTGCCAAAGGCTTGGCAAGAAAATTACCATTTGGATAGCGTAAGCACCGATGAAATTGTGTTAGAGAAAAAAAAATACAAACGTTACAAGTTTTTTCAAAGTGCTTTCTACCCTACCGAACCTTTAATTTGGAATATTCCTGCTTTGGAATTGAGAGTCTTGGATAAAGAAAAAGATAAACTTCTCACATTGCAAAGCAATCCATTGAGCATTTTAATAAAACCTTTACCTAAAAATTTGAAGACCTTCACGGCTCGCCTGCAAATGCAAGAATACATCACCTACTTGAAAATACAAACAGGACAAAGCGTAAATTATCAAATCAATATCGTAGGAAGTGGTAATTTTGCAAGGCTCAATCTACCTTTGCCCCCAAGTAATAATTTTTTAGAATTTTACCATACTGCCACCGAGCAAACTTTACGCAAAATGCCTTCGCAAATTATTGGAGTAAAATCTTTCAAATTCAGTATTTTAGCCAAAAAACCGGGCAAATATCCACTAAAAAACTATTTTACCTTACCTTATTTCAATCAGGAAACCCAAAGAATGGACACACTTCGTTCTAAATTAGTTTTGGAAGTGAGTGGTACCCCTTTGGAGTCTTCCTCTTTGGAAAATAGTGAATTGCAATCTTGGATTGAAAACGCTACTAATACCCCTACACAGATGCGTACCTACACGCGTACGCGTTGGATAGTAACCATTTTCTTATCGCTGTTATTTTTGATTGTTTTATACAAATTGCTTTCAACATACAAAGAATAGCAGGTTGTGGAATTTTGCGATTTCGGAATTTCTATCAAAATTTTTGGAAAATAAACTTGCATTTTCAAATTATTTGCTATATTGCACAAATCAAAGTGTATTTTTGCAACCTAAACGATAAATGCTTATGCGTAAATTTTGCTTACTCCTTGCTATGCTATTTTTGGTGGGCTTTTTACAAGCTCAACCCGACTCTACAGGCAATGATGCCCCTCCTATTGACGAAGATTTCAGCAGTTATGGTGATATTGGTACAGGCGTTAAACGCTATTGCACGCAGAAAGTGCAAAATCTTACTCCTACCAAACTTTACGGAGGTGGTTATGAAGTGCAGGGACCTTTCAGTATCAAATCCAAAAAAGGCGAACCCTACCGCAATGACCCCAACTATAATAATGTAACCGATAGCCCCGAAGATGTCAATGTCAAGGCGGTTCATGGCTTACATTTGAACGTCAATTATCCAATTATTTCCAAATCCAGCCTGATTGTAAGTTTAACAGCTCAATATCAAGAAAGTCGCTTCATTATTGATGACCCCAAAGGTTATAGCTTGTATCGCAGTCTCAATGATAGAGGCTTACGAACAGGAGGAATCGGTACAACTATTTTTAAGCCTTTGAATGAAACTCGGTTTATGATTATTCAAGCACAAGCAGACGTCAATGGTGATTTTGGTTTGAATGAACTTGGAACAGCTTTTAGTAGCGGACTTACCATCAGTGGAGCATTTATTTATGGATGGAAAAAAAATGACCGCTTCATGTGGGGACTGGGAGCGGTACGTACCTATCGCGGTGGTGAAACTTTACACATTCCTGTTTTGTTCTACAATCGTACCTTTAATGACCGTTGGGGGATAGAAGTATTATTCCCTGCTCGGGTACATTTCCGCAGAAATTTTTCACCTAAATCTCTGTTGCAGTTAGGTTATGAAATCGTAGGTAACTCTTACCACATTAGCAATGTAAGCGATGTGGTAGGTTCGGATTTGCGTCCTTATGATGATTTACAACTTCGTCGTTCCGAAATTAAAATCCGTGCTGTTTATGAGCAATCTTTGAAGAATTTTATCTGGATTTCTGTGCAAGCAGGTCTCCGTTATAATTACAAATTTAACCTCTCCGAAGCTCGTGATGTAAAAGAAGGTTTGTTCAACAAAAAATTCTTGCTCAACAACGATATCGGACATACACCTTATGTGAGCGTAGGTGTTTATTTGGTGAGTCCTTGAAAATCTACAACCTCACAAACTCAAAGGGCAATGCAGTTGCCCTTTTTTATTTTTGTGCAAGAACGAAAAAATTAGCAGTTTTGCAAGAAAAAATAATGACTTTTGAACTTTTGCATACCGATAGTTCTTGCAAAGCTCGTCTGGGGCGTATTTTCACCGACCATGGCATTGTTCAAACCCCTATTTTTATGCCTGTGGGTACAGCAGGTACCGTCAAGGCGGTGCATTTTCGGGAATTGCATAGAGATATTCAAGCAGAAATCATTTTAGGTAACACTTATCATTTGTATTTGCGTCCGGGTTTGGAGGTTCTGCAAAATGCAGGTGGTTTGCACAAATTTGGAGGATGGAATAAACCTATCCTGACCGATAGCGGAGGCTATCAAGTATATTCTTTGGCAGAAAATAGAAAAATCTCGGAAGAAGGCGTAAAATTCAAATCTCATATTGACGGCTCGTATCATTTTTTTACTCCTGAAAATGTTATGGATATTCAGCGAGTAATAGGAGCAGATATTATTATGGCATTTGACGAATGCCCCCCTTACCCTTGTGAGTATAGCTATGCTAAAAAATCGCTCGCACTTACACATAATTGGCTCAAACGTTGTTGCAAGCGGGTAGATACTACAACAGGTTTATATGGCTATCAGCAGGCTTTGTTTCCGATAGTACAGGGGAGTGTTTTCAAGGATTTAAGAAAAGATTCTGCCGAGTTTGTTGCTTCGCTAGAGCGAGAAGGAAATGCAATCGGCGGACTTGCCGTAGGTGAGCCTACCGAACAAATGTATGAAATCACTGAATTTGTATGCGATATTTTACCCAAAAACAAACCTCGCTATCTTATGGGAGTAGGTACACCCGCTAATATTTTAGAAAGTATTGCATTAGGCGTAGATATGTTTGACTGCGTAATGCCTACTCGTAATGCCCGCAACGGAATGATTTTTACTACACAAGGCATCATCAACATTCGTAATGAAAAGTGGAAAAACGATTTCAGCCCCATAGACGAAACTTTGGGAGGCGAAATAAGCGGTTTTTATACCAAAGCCTATTTACGTCATTTGATGATAAGCAAAGAAATTCTTGCCTCCCAGATTGCTACCATTCAAAATTTACGTTTTTACTTGTGGCTTATTCAACAGGCTCGCCAACAAATCGCTGCCAATAATTTCCTGAATTGGAAAAATCAAATTTTACCGCAAATCATGCAAAAATTATAAAGCAATAAAATGAAAAATTAGCAAATAGATTTTGAGCTGTTTTTTCATAAAAAATTCTTGTTTTCTTTGTTTTCTGCAAAAATTTGCGAATTTTGCTTTACAAATCTGAAAGTCAATGGCAAAAGAAAACTTATTTACACGTATTCAGTCGCTTAATTTGCAAGTAAAATTACTTATTTTCTTGGGTTTGGTATTAGTATTGAGTGCTGCTAACTATGTTCTTGTCAATTATGAAGAAGTAAATTTAGCCAATAGTACCTCAGGTATTGAAGTAGCTCAAAGAAATGAAGTAATTTCGCAAAAATTCGGTTTTTTAGCTTTCTCGGTTTTTCAGGGGAATGAAAGTTACAAAAAGGAATTAGAAATAGCTATCAATGAACATCAGTATAATTTAGACATTCTGGAAAATGGTGGAACGGTAGAAATCTTAAACAGACGTGTTCCTGTTAGTCCTGTAACAGGAAAAACCCGCTCCAAACTGAATGAAATCAAGCAACTTTGGGGAACTTATCGTGAGAATTTGCTTGCTGTTCTCACGCAATCTGCGGAAGTAACTCAGATTGATAGTGTGCTTTCAGCAGGACAAGTTACTTATACGGTTCGGCGGGTGCCAAATCAAGCTCGTAGGCTTGCTATGGCATTTATTCAGGACAACACCATAAGCCTTTTTACACAAAACAGCGAATTGGCAGACTTGCTTTGGGAAGATTTTTATACTATCAAAGCTCGTAATAATACTCAAATTACGCTAATTTTTTTAGGCTATGTAACACTTTTTATATTTGTGTATTGGCAATTTTCTACCAATGTAGTTACCCCTATTCGAAAAATTGCCAAAGCTATTCGCGACATAGCGGCAGGAGATTTTTCGGTACGCTTGCATTTTAAGCAGAAAGATGAATTGGGAGTTTTAGCAGA
>JANWZC010000001.1 GCA_025054975.1 Raineya sp. | reverse complement strand
CTGTGAATTTTTTCAGCAATTTCGTGTAGAACCTTTGTGGCAGAGGTTTTTTGTAAATTACTTTCGGCATTAAGCAAATTTTGAAGCAAAATAAAAATCTGATGCAAATGAATTTGCGTGGATTTGCAAGGAGTTTGTTCAAGGATTTTATCGTCAAAGGTAGCTATACTTACAGCATCGCGTTGCTTTTGCAACATGTAAGCTAATGCCGCTGCTGCCATAACCGAAAAAGTCAATTTACCTTTGGTATCTTTGGGATAAAACATAGATGAAGATACATCTATCAATATCTGACAACGCAAATTGGTTTCCTCTTCATAACGCTTGATAAAGAGTTTATCGGTTTTGGCAAAAACTTTCCAATCTATGTGGCGAGTGCTTTCTCCTGTGTTATAGAGCCTGTGTTCAGCAAATTCTACCGAAAAACCATGAAAAGGCGAACGATGCATTCCCGTAATGAAGCCTTCTACAAGCTGTTTGGCAAGTAGCTCTATATTACCAAACTGGCGAATTTTTTCAAGGGTGAGCTGCATAAATTTTTAGGTAAATAGATTGTATATCCCCTCTTTTGGGTTGTTGGGCAAAGCCGAAACGCTAAAAGAGGGGTTGAACTAAACTTCTACAAGTTATCTATGAACCAAATTTTGCTTTGAGAGCCGCTAATTTTTCTTCCCAACTTTCTTGTTGTTTTTGTTTTTTCTTTTCACGTTTTTCAGATTTTTTCAGTTCGGGTTTGGCTTCGCTTCGCAAGGAAAGAGCTATACGCTTACGTTCTACTTCTACCTCCAACACTGTAACCATTACTTTCTGCCCCACTTTTACGACTTCAGTAGGGTCTGAAACGTACTTATCTGAAAGCTCGCTGATATGTACCAAACCATCTTGATGTACGCCAATATCTACAAAAGCCCCAAATTTAGTAACATTCGTAACTATACCAGGTAATTTCATACCCACTTTCAAGTCGGTGATTTCGTGGATACCTTCGGCAAAAGAAAATTCTTCAAATTCTTTGCGAGGGTCTCTGCCTGGCTTGGCAAGCTCTTGCATAATATCTTGAAGCGTAGGCAAGCCAAAACGTTCATTTACGTATTTGTTCAAATCTATCTGTTTGCGTAGTTCGGCATTTTGCATTAAGTCTTTTACGCTGCAATTCAAATCTTTTGCCATTTGCTCTACAACACCATACGCTTCGGGATGAACCGCACTACTATCCAAAGGATTTTCAGCATTGCGAATACGCAAAAAACCTGCACATTGCTCAAAAGCCTTCTCCCCTAAACGAGGTACATTTTTAAGTTCATTACGACTGCGGAAAGGTCCTTTTTCATTGCGATAATTGATGATATTCTGAGCCAAACTCTCGCCCAAGCCAGCTACATAAGTGAGCAGTTGTTTGCTGGCTGTGTTGAGTTCTACGCCCACTTTATTTACCGAACTAATCACTACATCATCAAGACTCTTTTTGAGAGCATTTTGATCAACATCGTGTTGATATTGTCCTACTCCTATGGATTTTGGGTCAATTTTGACAAGCTCGGCAAGAGGGTCTTGTAGCCTTCTGCCAATAGATATAGCTCCTCTGACAGTCAAATCTAAATCAGGAAATTCTTCACGAGCCGCTTCGGAAGCTGAATAGATAGATGCTCCACTCTCATTCACCACCAAAACTCTAACATTCGGAATATTGAGACTTTTTACAAAACTTTCCGTCTCGCGACTTGCTGTGCCATTCCCAATGGCAATAGCTTCTACTTGATATTTTTCGCAAAGTGTTTTGAGAATATGAGCAGATTTAGCTATTTCTCGTTGAGGTTCATTGGGATAGATGGTTTCATGGTGAAGTAATTTGCCGTTTTTATCTAAAACTACTAACTTACAGCCAGTTCTAAAACCAGGGTCTAAGGCAAGTACCACTTTTTCTCCCAAAGGTGAAGCCATCAATAATTCACGGACATTTTCAGCAAATACACGTATAGCTTCTTCATCTGCTTTTTTCTTGGAAATCAGGCGTACTTCGGTCTCCATAGAGGGTTTCAGAAGACGTTTGTAGCAGTCTGTTATTGCCATTTTTACCTGCTGACTGCACTCATTTTTCCCTTTTACAAATTCTTTTTCCAACAGGTCAATAGCTTCTTGTTCATCAGGGGCAATATCCAGAGTCAAAATCAATTCTTTTTCACCTCTACGCATTGCCAAAAGCCTATGCGAAGGAATAGTAGCAATAGGTTCAGACCAATCAAAATAGTCTTTGAATTTTTGAGCCTCTTCGGTTTTTGCTTTATCGGGCAATACTTTGGAAGTAATAACAGCCTTCTTCAAGAACAAATCACGCATTTTAGCTCTGGTGTCTTGATGTTCATTGATGTATTCAGCAATGATGTGTCTTGCACCTTCTAGAGCCTCCTCTATGGAATTTACTTGCTTTTCGGCATCAACGAATTTTTGAGCTTCGGCGGTTAAATCAATTTCATTTTGCTCTAAAATCAGCATAGCCAAAGGTTCTAAACCTTTTTCTTTGGCAATAGTGGCTTTGGTGCGTTTTTTGGGACGATAAGGCAAATACAAGTCCTCCAGAACGCTCATAGTTTCAGCTTCCTGAATTTTTTGCTCTAATTCAGGGGTTAGTTTGCCTTGGTCTCTAATAGATTTCAAGATAGCTTCACGGCGTTTATCTAATTCAGCAAGTTGCTCTAATCTGTCACGGATAGCTGTAATTTGTGTTTCGTCGAGGCTTCCTGTGGCTTCCTTCCGATAGCGAGCTATAAAAGGTACGGTACCTCCTTCTTGTAAAAGTTTTGCAGTTGCCTCTACCTGACGAATTCCGATGCCCAATTCAGCAGCAATTTTCACACTATAACGTTCCAACATATATCCAAAGATTTTGGGTTACAAGGTTTGTAGGTTTGAAGTTCAAAAAATGGGATTAGAGTTTGAAGTTTGAGGTTTGCATATATTGTAGAAAAGAGCTAACCTTTCAAGATTAGCTCTGTAATGAATTTCCTCTGTTTGAGTCTAACTCTAATTAGTATTGTTGCATTTTGGAGAAAAAGAAGGCGGCTTCTATTTCAGCGTTCTCGTCAGAATCAGAGCCATGAATAGCATTGGCTTCAATAGACTTAGCAAAAAGTTTGCGAATAGTACCTTCTTCGGCTTTGGCAGGGTCAGTAGCCCCGATAAGTTTGCGAAAATCGGCAACTGCATTTTCTTTTTCTAAAATCAAGGCTACAATATGCCCCGAAGACATATATTCACAAAGGTCGTTGTAAAAAGGTCTTTCTTTATGCACGGCATAAAATTGCCCTGCTCTTTGTTTAGAAAGTTTAGTCATTCGCATAGCGGCAATCCGAAAACCTGCTTCTTCTATCATTTTAAGAATTGCACCAATCTTTCCTGCCTGTACAGCATCAGGTTTAATCATTGAAAAAGTTCTATTTCCTGCCATAATTCTTGTTTTTTGCCGCAAGTTGCACAAGATTTTTGGGTTTTCAAAAAAGAGTAGCGAAAAAATCTTTGTTTTTGCTTACATTTTGTGGATTTTCAGAACAATCTAAGACAAACTTGCCAAAGACATAACGACTTTGTGAGTCTGTGCAAAAACTTTTTTAGTCTCACCTCAACAACTAACAGAAATGAGCATAAAAATGAAGTCAAGGCGGAAGTAACATTCCGCCTTTTATTTTTTAGCGTCTTTTCTCATTTCTTTGGGGCTGGGAGGAAGTTTTTCGTCTTTTACACGAGGTTCTTCTTCTAAGCTGGGTGGGAAACCATTAAGTTGTCGCCAAATTTCATACCAAATAGGCACATCACGTAACATAAACCATCCATACACACCAGTACCTATGCGTAATTGTGCAGGCCAAGGTCGGTCTTCTTTGTCAGGAAGAACCAAAACACGATATTTGTTATCTTTGGTATTCACGTAGTCAATTACAGCAACTTCACCCCCGAAAGTACCAATACTTACAGCAGGCCAACCTGAAAATTGCAAAGCAGGAAAGCCATCAAACTCCAACCGAACTTTTGTACCTTTGGTGAGCAAAGGTAAATCCATAGCTTTCACATAAAGTTCTATAGCTTTTTGTGGCTGTGCAGGCTGAATAGTTACTACTGCTTCTCCTTCTTTTACTTGTTCGCCGATACCTGCTCGTAAAGCCTTTACCACATAGCCCGATTGAGGTGCCAAAATAAAATACCGCTGATTGCGAATATTGATGCTAGCAAGTTTATTTTGTTTTTCAGCGAGTTCGCCTTTGGCATTAGCTAAATAGGATTGATAATAACTTTTTTCTGCTTCTGCCTTGTTAATTTTACCTACATAATCCGCATAAATGTTGTTGTAATCTGCGATACTCTGATAAAGTTCATCTTTGCTGGCAAGAAGTTTATTTTTAGCCGACTGGTACTTATTAACTTTTTCCTGATATGAAGCTTCGCGTTTCAGGAAATTATTTTGGGCTATTACGCCTGTTTTTACCATTTCAACAGCATTCTTGTATTGTTGTTCTTCCAAATCCAATTGCACCTTAGCGTTGTAAAGTTCAATACTATCTATGGCAACTTTATTACGGTTTTGGTCAATTTTGGCTTTGGCTTTTTCCAAACTTGCCGCTTGTGCTTGCTTGAAAGCCGCAATCTGACTTTCAATCGCTATAATGTTCCTCTGAGTAGCTTCAATACTTTCAATTTTAGCGGCTACTTGTTCTTCCAAACGCTTAGAAAGTTCAGGGTCAAAGTATTCGGTTTTTACTTCTTCCAATATCAGAATAGTATCGCCTTGTGCAACAAATTGTCCTTCTTGCACTCGCCATTCTTTGATTTGCCCTGCAATCACAGCCACTACATCTTGGGGGCGGTCTTGAGGGGCAAAAGCCGTAACTCGTCCATTACCTCTTACGTTTTGTTGCCAAGGCAAAAACATACAAAACACGATGAATATCAAAATCCCAATAATCCAATATGTAAGTATTCGGGCACTTTTGGGTGTCTGCACCAAACGCAAAGAATATACTTTCTTCTCAACTTCTTTGGCGTTGATAGTTTCATTTGAAATTCGTAGCATAAATTGCAAGGCTTTTAGTTTTTAACCTTCAATCAAAAGAAAAAGTTTGATTTATGCGAAAAAATCTTACTTTTTACGGAAAGGTTTTTGCCCTACAATGTTGCCTGCGGGTTCGTAATTGCAAACCCAAATTTCTTCATCTCCACAATAAGCAACACCGCAACCTACTTTTTTAGTGTCTTCCCATATGAGTTGCGTATAATGCCCACATTTAGTCCAGTGTCCATTGCATTGTAGGGTTTCAAAATTAAAATTTTCTTTTTCTTTTGCCCAAGCATCTACGGCTTTTTGAGGAGTAGAACGTTTTGAGCCTTTGTACCAATAAATATTCTCGCCGTATTTGTTGGTGCTATGTTCCATTTTACATCCTTTCTTTTTGAGTTCATCTGCCCATTTTTGAGCCACTTTGGCAAGCTGATTAGACCATTTAAGCGGAGGCAAACCTAATTCTCTTCGCCAATAGTTATGTCTTTCGGTAATGCCTGCCATATTGGCAGGTTCTTTATCGTCTTGTGAGACCATAGGAAAACGATAATGAAAAAACAATAAAAAACTTAACCCCATTATCAAAATTCCATAAGTCCCAAAATTTTGCATAAATACTTTGATTTTCTACAAAAATATTCATTTTTTTGCAAAAAACAAATTTTCTAATGCCCAATCAACGGCTTTCTTTTTTCCAACCCCGAGATTTGGGAGAGGTTATATATTTTACCTTCAAATTTATAGGGAAAAATTTTGTATCTTTTTTTCTGATAATTTTCTTATCGCATTTACCCATTGCACTGTTGATTTATTGGTTTGTGCAGTCATTTTTTCCCATTGGTTTTTTAAGCTATTTTTTGTCATTGCTTGGAATAAGCGTTGTTGAATTTTTTATTGTAGCGTTCATTATCGGCTTTATAGTATTGCTTGTGTATGCGTATAGCGTAGGCATTTCTTTGAATTATTGTCTTTTATACGAAAACAATCATTCGCAACCTCCGAAAATATTTGCAGTAGTCCAGGCTACTTTTCAAAATTATTATAGAATTTTCGTAACTTATGCAGTGTATAACTTATTTTTTTTCGGAATTTACGTGCTTGATACATTCCTTCAAGTTTTAGTTATGCGAATGGGTTTATTTATGTACATAATTTGGAGTCTGCTTTTTTTTGTACTTACCATTTTTATTGACAATAAGCTGTGTCTTATGGGGGCTGTAACGCTCAAAGAAGAATTATCAGGCATTCAGGCTTTGAAAAAATCTTGGGAATTGGTGAGAGGCTATTGGTGGCAAACTTTTGGCATACGTATAGTCATAGGAATCGCTACATTTCTTATTTTTTATTTTTTAACTATCATTTTAGGCTTATTCCTTAAAGAAAATATCTGGGATATGGTGTATGAATCTTGGGGAGGATTGGGCAGAGGAAGTACAATTCAAACAATGCTTTTATTTTTTAGTTTGGGCTTATTTCTTTCATATCTTATTTTTTCAATGCTTATGGGGACAGCTCTATTTGCCCAGTATGGCAATCTTACAGAACAGAAATATGGCACAGTAAGTCTTTCCGAGAAAGCCTCTAAAATTGGAACACAAAACCAAGAAGAAACAGAAGATTTATAAATTCAAGCAGTCTAATTATACCTTCTTTGCAAAAACTTTCTACGTACTTTCTCCGTCAATCATTTTATCAAAATGAACTACTACTTTCAGCAAGCAGAAGCATTTATAGCTTTGCTGATATCAATACTTGCAATAGCTAACCAATAATATTTGGTATTTCTCAATCCAAATATCCAACGAACGTGTATTATTTAGAGCCGATTTGTTACTTAACCTCGATAACCAAATTTAAGTAGTTTATCTTTGAGCTCCTTGCGTGCAATATGAATTCTATTTTTCACAGTTCCGATAGGAATACCCAGTCTTTCAGCTATTTCGTGATACTTGAAACCTTTGAAATACATCATAAAAGGAGTACGATATACTTCATCGAGTGAATCAAGGGCTTGCGTAATTTCTTGCATTGCCAGTGAAGAAATCCCCGCATTTTGAGCAATACTTGCCGTACTATTGATGTAATGCAGGTTATCAGTAGTATCAATGAAAGTTTTACGTCTTACCATACGTTGATAGTTGGTAATGAACGTATTTTTCATGATTGTGTAAAGCCATGCTTTCAAGTTAGTGCCATCCGTGAATTTTTCTTGATTGGTGAAGGCTTTATACATTGTATCTTGCAGCAAGTCATTGGCATCTTCCAAATCTTTTGTCAGGCGTAGTGCAAAAGGCTTGAGAGCCTTTAAGGCTTGCACTAATTGTCTATTAAATTCAAGAGCAGTCATACACACCTCTTTTTTTTGTTGAAGACAAATGTACAAAAAGTTAAACAGAAATCCAAATTTTGTTTAACTTTTTTTTGTAAAAGTTAAACAAAATTTTTTAACTATAACGCACATTACTCGCAAAATATTTTTCGTTTTTATCAAAATTTCTAAAATTTGGCACAAAATTTTACATTTATGAAGGTTTTGGTTTTGGATAATTATGATAGCTTCACCTATAATTTAGTGCATTTGCTTAAAGAGTTAGGAACAAATCTTGATGTTTTTCGCAATGATAAAATTGATTTAGAGCAAGTTAGCAAATACGATAAAATTCTACTTTCCCCTGGACCCAGTTTGCCCAAAGATGCGGGCATTATGCCTCAGCTAATAAAAACTTACGCCCCCATAAAAGATATTTTAGGGGTATGTTTGGGGCATCAAGCTATTGGCGAGGCATTTGGAGCAATCCTTTACAATTTACCCCAAGTTCAGCATGGGGTGGCTACTGATGTCATAATTTCCGATAAAACGGAAAAACTATTTCAAAAATTGCCTTTACGTTTCAAAGTGGGTAGGTATCATTCTTGGGTAATTGATAGAAGTTCTTTGAATGGTACTGACTTACAAATTACTGCTGAAGATGAAGTAGGTTTTGTAATGGCGATAACTCATCGCAAATATGCAGTTAGGGGGGTTCAATTCCACCCTGAAAGCATACTTACCGAATACGGCAAAGAAATGCTTGCTAACTGGCTCAAAGCATAGATTTCACTGCAAATTGATACGAGCTTGACAAAAATGATACTCTTCGGCTTGGTTGGAAGCTACAATCACTAATTTTTCAGATAAAATTTTAGCCATTTCAGCTTGATACCAAGCTATATTTTCTTGGTCTAAATTTGTAGTTGGTTCGTCTAAAAGCAGTGCAGGCACAGGCGAATATATTGCCAAGCCTAATTTGAGGCGTTGTTTCATTCCCGAAGAAAAGTTTTTGATGTATTTATTACGAGATTTTTCCAAACGCAAAATTTCTATTAAGTTGGGCGTGTTCAAACCTTTCATTTGTTTGTGGAAAAGTATCATTTCGGTAAGAGTAAGTTCCTCAATAAGTTCCATATATGGGCTTGCCCAAGCGAGGTATTGATAAAAGTTATCAGGAAGTATTTTTTTCCCTTGCCATTCATAAAAAATTTTTCCTTCGCTAGCAGGTAGAATTCCTGAAATTACCTGCAAAAGTGTAGATTTTCCACTTCCGTTGTTGCCTATAATAGCAGTAGCTGTTCCTTGCGAAAATTCAAAAGAAAAATTACGAAAAATCCATTCATTGTTAAATTTTTTTCCTAAATTTTCAGCGTAAATTTTTAGCATAAAAAACTCATTTTTCGCAAATTAACGTATAAAATCCATGCTAATCAAATGGACGATTAGAATTGGCGGTGGAGTCTTAATTTTTGCGGTACTGATATTAGCTTGGGAAGGAGTAAAGAGTGCTATTTTTGAGGGGAGTAGTAAAAAAGAAATTATTCAACATCAAACGACATTAGAACAAATTGAGGCTCTGGGAAAATTAGAACTTGTAAAATATACTTTCAAAGATATTTTAGAGTATAAGGTAGATAGACCTTGGTACAGAGGCGGTGATAGTAAAGCTTTATTGATTATAGCAGGGGAGGCAGTGGGCTGCATAGACTTAACTAAAATCAAGAAAGAGCATATTCTTGAAAAAGATAGCGTGATGATTATACAACTTCCTAAACCTGAATTATGCTATGTGAAAGTCAATCAGCAGGAAAGTAGAGTATATGAAGTAAAAACAGGTTTCCTGACTTTTGATGAAGCCCAACTTGTAGAAACTGCCTACAAAGAAGCCGAAAAACAAGTCGCTAAAACTGCATTGGAAAGCAACATTTT
Organism: Raineya sp.; assembly: GCA_025054975.1. GTDB lineage: Bacteria > Bacteroidota > Bacteroidia > Cytophagales > Thermonemataceae > Raineya. The sequence continues at coordinate 28,974 of JANWZC010000001.1, read as the reverse complement.
AGAACAAACTAAAAAAAATGCCGAGCTAATTCTCAAACCTACTTTGGAGCAGATTGCCAGAAAAAAAGTAGTTTTTCGTTATGACCTTACAGGCATAAAAATTGAAACAGAAACGAAACCTATTTTGCAAAAATAATTTTCAAAAAATATTGACAACTCACAAAGTTTTCTTATTTTTAAGTAAAAATTTCTTAAAGTAACCTTAAAACTAAACAATTATGAGAAAAGTTGTTTTCTACGCAATACTTACCTATTTGGTACTTTCGCAAGTTGCTTGCGATAATTCGGGAGGTATGGGGGGTGGAAGTACAGAGGATACACAGCAAAAACAAGAACGCTTAAAGCATTTCTATGATGAGTACGCAGGACTCAACCGAGAGCATCAGGAATTGGAGATGGAACGCCGTGATTATCAGGATTACTTTGACACCCTGAAAAATCTTTACATTGCCCTAAAACCCCAACCTGAACCTGATTTTGATAAAATCACACAACGCTTCCAAGCTACCATGAAAGAAGATAGCGATATGATTAGTGAGTTTGTGAAAGAAATAGACGAGTTGCAGAATGTTATTACTCGTTATGAGAAAGGCGAAATCAATTACGAGAAAGCCGAACAAGATAGAAGAGTATTGGATGCCAAACACAGAAAAGTACAAGACACTCACGAAAAAATTGTCAAAGATTTGGAAAAAGAAATCAACGATTTGAAAGAACTTATCAATAAAGCAGGCGGAAAAGATAAAATCCCCGCAATGTACACTAAAAACAGAGATAATTTGAAAGCAGGTAATCAACCTTTGGCTGCCGATACCACCAAAAAATAAATCTTGCCTATCCTTAAAAAGTAATACAGGCATGGTAATTCTATGCCTGTTTTTGTGTTTCTTATGCTGAAAAAAGAAATTCGTAGTATCTACAAACAAAAAAGACAAAATCTTTCGGAAACTGAATGGAGGCTAAAAAGCAGAGCCATCACGGAAAAACTTTGGCAATGGGAAAAGTTGGAAAAAATAAAATTTTTACACTTGTTTCTGCCTATTCAGAAACAAAAAGAACCTAATTTATGGGATTTTATTCATTGGATTTGGCAAGAAAAACCACAAGTTACTCTACTGATTTCACGCACACATATACACGATTACACCCTTTCGCATTACATTTTTACTGCTCACACTTTTTTGCAAGAAAATGCTTGGGGCGTACCTGAACCTATCTCTGCCCAACCATTTGAAAACCTCTCAGAGATTGATATGATACTTATTCCGCTATTAGCTTTTGATGAAAAAGGCTACCGAGTAGGCTATGGAAAGGGATTTTACGATAAATTTTTAGCACAATGCCCTCAAGCTCTCAAAGTAGGAATTTCTTTGTTTGATGTCCTTGATGAGCCTATTAGCGATATAGATGATTTTGATGTTCCATTAGATTTCTGTATTACTCCTCAGGCTATTTATGATTTTTCTTCTGCAAAATCATAAACAACTCCGAACCAGCCCTCGGAGGAATGGAATTATAGCAAGTTTCAAACACTTTGAAATTGAAATATGGCTGAAAATAATTGATATACTCAGCCCGACTACCTCCAAAAGGAGGACTTTGCTCAAATTCTCTATCAAAAAGTACACCTACTAATTTTCCATTTTCAGCAAGTAATTCATACATTTTTTGAGCGTATAAGGCTCGTAAATCAGGGGTTATGGCACAAAAAAAGGTCTGTTCTACAATTAAATCATATTCGCCTACGTGCTGAAAAAAATCTGAATGATAAATACGAACCTGGGGATAGGCTTGAAAACGTTTTTTCAAATTTTCTACTAAAAATCCTGAAATATCTACCAGAGTAATATCCTGAAAATCATTTTTTACTAAAAATTCAGCTTCATACGCATTGCCGCAACCAGGAATAAGTATGCGAAGGTCTTTACGAGTAAGCTGCTGAAAATAACTCTGCAAAGGCGTAGAAATATAACCAATATCCCAGCCTATTTGCTGATTTTGATAGCGTTGTGTCCAAAAATCTTCGTTTAGCACAAGATTATAAAGTTAGAAGCGAGAATGTAAATATAGACAAATCAATTATATTTTGAAAACTAAAAGTTTCCGAAAGCAAAATTAGAAAATTCTTAATTTACAACTAATTTACAACAATCCATTATCATATTTTGAATATGGCATAATCTTTTTTTTTAGCTTTGTCAGAGTTTTTCCAAAATGACAAAAAATGACAAGATTTGAAAAATAGATGCCCAGGTTTTCAGCTTTGAACCTTGTATGCAAAATGCTTAATTTGTAGTCTTACTCAAAATTATGACTCATTAAGAATTCTTGCAAAAATGCTTCTGTATTGTGAGGGTAAATTTGAAAATAACGCTCCGAAACAGCTTCAAAAATCATTTGTCTTAGGGCATCAATATTTTCGTGTCGGCTTGCGGAAATGAAAATACTATGATTACCTTGGTTTTGGGCATAAATTTCTTGAAGATGAAAAGGGGCTTCATCAGGAATGGCTTCTTGATAAATTTTTTCACGCAATAAATCAATTTTGTTGAAAACAACAATAATTTTCTTATCTACGGCTTTAATTTCGGTAAGGGTTTGCATGACTACTTGCATTTGTTCTTGATATGAAGGGTGAGAAATATCAACTACGTGAAGCAGAATATCAGCTTCTACAATTTCGGCAAGGGTAGATTTGAAACATTCTATGAGTGTGGTGGGCAATTTGCGAATAAATCCTACGGTGTCAGAAAGCAAGAAAGGTATTCTATTCCACACTACCTTACGCACTGTGGAATCTACGGTAGCAAAAAGTTTGTTTTCTGCAAATACATTACTTTTGGAAAGCAGGTTCATTAAAGTAGATTTACCTACATTGGTATAACCCACCAAAGCTACTCTCACCATAGAATTACGTGCTTTTCGGCGAGTTTGACTTTGACGTTCTATGTGAGCGAGTTTTTCTTTGAGCAAGGCAATTTTATCATTGACAATACGGCGGTCGGTTTCTAATTCTTTCTCTCCGGGTCCTCTCATACCTACACCTCCGCGTTGTTTGCTCAAGTGCGACCACATACGTGTAAGACGTGGCAAAAGATACTGATATTGTGCTAATTCTACTTGAATTTTGGCTTGGGCGGTTTGTGCCCTTTGGGCAAAAATGTTGAGTATCAAAAGGCTTCTATCTAAAATTTTACATTTCAAAATAGCTTCCAAGTGCTTTACTTGTGAAGGCGTAAGTTCATCATCAAAGATAACCGTATCTATATTATTTTTCTGCACAAAGTCGGCTATTTCTAAAACTTTCCCTTTGCCCAAAAAAGTTTTGGCATCAATTTTTTGCAGATTTTGGACAAAACGTTTTACAACTTCTACATTTGCGGTTTCAGCCAAGAAAGCAAGCTCATCTAAATATTCTTGGGTTTGCTCACGACTTTGGTTAGGTGTATGAATTGCGGCAAGTACAGCTTTTTCCTTTTTGGGAGAGGTGTGAATGTAATTTTTCTTTTCTATCATACAATTTTTTTGGAAAAATTTTCTTTGGTACTTGTTTATTTTTATCAAAAAAGCATTTTGTTTTGGAGATAAAATAATAATTTTGTTGCAATCTTTTCAAATATTTTACACTTTTGTAGCAAATTTAGTACAAAAATTTTAGCTTTGCTGCATAATCATAACTGATTTTTTTTTGTTTTTGGCTTCTAATATGAAAACTTGCTATTATTTTGGATTGTTTATAGGCTTGTGGATGCAGTCTCTTGTGGTTTTTTCGCAAGAGATTATTGTAAAAGGAACGTATCAAGGTAAAAATGTGTATATTCATAATCCCCTCACTAATGACCAAAAAAACTACTGTATTCAAGCCGTTTATCTGAATGGAAATCTAATTGTCAGAAACCCACGTACAAGTTCGTTTGAAGTTAATTTAGCAGCATTTTCTATTGGTAATTCTGTGGAAATTAAGATAGTCCATTCCGAAGGTTGTAAGCCTAAAATAATCAACCCTTGGGTACTTAAAGGACAAGGCAACTTTAAGTTTATTAGCTTCACTGCCGATGAAAAAAACTTAAATTGGTCGGTAGAGGGCGAAACAGCTAATAGCGTATATTATGTAGAGCGAATGGTAAATAATAATTGGACAAATGTAACAACTATACAAGCCCAAAATCCGCAGATTACCAATACCTATACTTACCCTATTACTCATAATGTAGGCTTGAACAAATATCGCATTAAACATCAAGAAAGAAGCGGTCAGATAACATACTCTGATATTTTAGATTATAGCTTTACACAAGGTATGGTGAAATTTTATCCTCGTAATGTGAGTAATAAAATCTACTTTACTGCTGATGTAAGCTACGAAATAAGTAATAATAAAAAAGAAGTAGTAAAAAAAGGTAAAGGAAAAGAAGTAGATGTGAGTAATTTACCACGAGGTGTATATTTCATTTCGTTTGATAATCGCACCGAACAGTTTCTGAAAAAATAAAAATATGTTGGTTTTGCGGGTTGGGCGTAGGCGGAGGGGCAGACCCACAACAAGCTATAATATAGAGTATAAACGAGCACAAAATTTTTTTTGTTTTTGGGGCTCCGCGTCCGCCTACCCCCAAAACTTCTTTACTTATCTTTCAAATCCTGCCAAAATTTTCTTTCTTTTCTACAAAAGATTTGTAATTTTGTCTTTTAAGTAGTAAATTTTTTCAAAATGAAGGATAATTACAACGTTTCCAAACGCCTGACTATTATTTATATCACTGCTTTAAGCATTATTGCATTGGTAACTATACTGAGTTATATTTTTGTAAATGAAAATTTAGTTTCTGATCCTACCGACCCATCAGATAAACGCTCTCACATTGGTAGAATGATAAATTTCAATGGAGCTTGTGCTACTTATGCTCAACAAATTGCCTTGCAAACCTTGCTTATTTCAAAAGTTCCTACCATTGACTCAGCTCGTACTATCTTAGAACAGATTGAATTTGATTTTGAACTCTTACAAAAAGCCTACAAAGGATTGAAAGAAGGCGATGAAGACTATGGCTTAAACAAAGACTTTAATACCGAAGAAATCAAAGCAGATTTCCAAAATACCGACCTGTACTACGAGCCTTTTAGCAAATCTATCAAAGAAATTTTGCAAATGGGTAAAGATGTTCTGCTCAAAGATAGCACTTTGTTTTTTACAAAAGTCAGAAATATACAACCTCAAATTACGGAAACGGCTCGCGATTTTTCTAATAAAATGTTGGATTTAAGTTTTGCTTATGACCAAAAAGCCGCCGAAGAAATTGCTTATTGGGGTAAAGTAGAATTTTGGCTCACTGTGTTTACTCTGCTCGTTTTGCTTGCTGAAGCCTTATTTGTTTTCCGACCAGCTGTGAATACCATCAATGCTTACGTCAAAGAAATTGAGTCAAAAAATAAAAGTCTGCAAGAGGCTTACGACAGAATAAAAGCTAATGAAAATCAACTCCGCTTGAATGCTGAAAATTTAGCCAAAACCAATGCCGATCTACTCAAATCACAACATGAGTTGCGAGAGGCAAATCTGATGAAAGATAAGTTTTTTTCTATTATTGTCCATGACCTCAAAAGTCCGCTTAATTCGCTGAAAGCTATGGTAGGTCTGCTGACTAAATTTTCAGATAAACTTACCCAAGAAGAAATACAAAAAACCGCACAAGATTTAGATAAATCTATTGACGGACTGTTCGATTTCATCAGTAATTTACTTTCGTGGGCAAAAGTGCAAATGCAAGAAATGACTTTTGAACCTAAACCTTTTGATTTACGCGACCTCATTGACCGCCAACTCAAACTTTTCAAAGTTTATGCTCAATCTAAAAACATCACGCTCAAATATGCTATTCCCAAGAATAGCATGGTGTATGCCGACCCGAACTATACTGATTTAGTTATTCGGAATTTGGTTTCTAATGCTATGAAATTTACTCCTTCGGGAGGGGAAATCAAAGTAAGTGCTAAAAACAAAGGTAATTTTGTAGAAATTTCTGTAAGTGATACAGGAGTTGGTATTGAGCCTACTGCTTTGAAAAATCTCTTTCAGTGGAATAATAAGCATATTACCTCAGGAACTTTGGGGGAAAAAGGTACAGGCTTGGGATTAGTGCTTTCCAAAGAATTTGTAGAAAAAAGCGGTGGTACAATTTATGCAATTAGCGAAGTGGGTAAAGGTTCAACTTTTACTTTTACCTTACCCGCTCATCAAGGGCAGTAAAATATTTATGCTCAAAAAGTTTAATCTTCCTCTATACTATGCTACCAAAACCTTCAAACTCTGCGGTTGAATAGTTACATTTAATTCTTCGCCTAAGGCATAATTTTCGCCGTCTAAATGTACTGCTCCTGCCCGAGAACGTTTGAGTTTTACACTTTTAGTCTTAAAACTTTGATAATACTTTGTTTTGGGTAGATTTTTCAAGAACAAATCCAAGCCAATTTTAGGCATTTGCCATTTCGGAAAAGGCATAAGTACGCATACATCAAGCCAGCCATCTTGAATATTGGCTTGGGGAGCTATGAAAGCATTATTGCCGTATTGTGAAGCATTAGCAAAAGTAACGGAAAATGCCTCTATTTCCATAGTACCTTTTTCAGTTTCCAAAAGGTAGGTTTCAGGCTTATAGTGGAAAAAGGCTTTCAAAGTGCTTTCTACGTAAGTTTGAAAACCTCTTTTGCCTGCTTGTGCAAAAAGACTGCTCACATAAGCATCAAAACCTACTCCTGATGTGCAAAGGAAAGGGTTTTCATTGATAACACAAGTATCAATTTTCTGTGGATTAAACTTTTTAATTATCTCTACGGCTTTTTCAGGAGAGGCATACATATTTAGGTGGCGAGCCAAGCCATTGCCCGAGCCATACGGAATAATACCCAAAGGCACTTCCGAACCTATTAGAGCTTGTGCTACTTCATTGATAGTGCCATCGCCGCCTACGGCTACTACTACATCAACATTCTTTTCCAAAGCCTTTTGTGTAAGTTCAGTGGCATGTTTTTCCCTTTCTGTGAAGTTAATAGCAATATCATACTCACTTTGGGGGAAGTGCTTTTCCAAAGCCTCTATTACTCTTTTTTTAGATTTTCCTCCTGAAATTGGATTGATAATAAATTGCAGTTTCATAGCTTTTTAACATTGAATTAACACAAAAGGACAGCAAATTTAACACAAAAAATTTGCCAAACAAATTTTTTCAAAAATTTCTTTTCTTTTTCCACCGTTTGTGCGACCAGAGCCAATTAGGAGGTGTTTCTTGAATTTGTTTTTCTAAAAGTCTTACGTAAGTTTCTGTAATGGCAGAATTAGGCTGTTGTTGGGGGTGATAGATTTCTTCAAAATACAATTCATAATAACCTCTTTGAAGTTTCCTTACGCCCCCAAAAAGTACAGGCAAGCCTAATTTAGTAGCAATTTTTTCTACACCTGCAAAAAAGGCAGTATCTTGATTCAAAAAAGTGGTCCAATGGTCTTTTTCCGTACCCGCAGGACTTTGGTCGGCAAGAAAGGCTACTATCCTGCTTTCGGTGTGGTTTTGTAAAACATCTTTGAGAACATTTTGCATTTTAAGCGGTTTTGCCCCAAAACGAGTACGTATTTCAAGCATGAGCTTATCAAAGAAAGGATTACTCAAAGGCTGATACACAAAATAAAGTGGATAAGTTTGTTTAAGGTTACAAATCAGTGAAAGCCACTCCCAATTGAATAAATGGGCTACATAGACCAGTACCGTTTTGCCTTCGGCGAGTCTTTGCGTAAGTTTTTCCAAATCCCTAATTTGTACTCTTCGCTCTAACTCTTGGGGAGAAATAGCTAAAACCTTCAAAGTTTCTACAAAAACCTCTATCAAACCCCTGTAAAACTGCTTTTGAATGGTTTTTAATTCTTTTTCGGATTTTTCAGGAAAGGAATTTCGTAAATTTTGCCAAACTACCTCTCTGCGATAACCAATTATGTAATAAGCTAAAAAGTAAAAGAAATCACCTAATACATACAAAAATCGCAAAGGCAGTTTGGCAAGCAAATGAAAAAAAAGTTTCATTGCCACAAAAAGTTACTAATCAATCATTTACTAAAACTTTTTCATTTTCAATCACTTTTAATTCTATGGCATTAGCAACTTTTTCAGGAAGCAATGCGATTTGCAAAACTTCTTGGGCAGTATCTACATAATGAATCTTCAATTTTTTTAGGTAATGAGCAGGAATTTCCTTGACATCTTTTTCATTGCGTTTGGGCAAAATCACTTCTGTGATACCAGCTCTGATAGCGGCTAAAAGTTTTTCTTTTACGCCTCCGATGGGTAGAACTTTTCCACGCAAAGTAATTTCGCCTGTCATTGCGATTTTTTCTTTGACTTTTCTTTGCGTAAAAGCAGAAGCAAGTGCGGTAAGAATGGTAATTCCCGCTGAAGGACCATCTTTGGGAACAGCTCCCGCAGGTACGTGTATATGCAGGTCGTATTGTTCAAAGAGACGATGGTCTATGCCATATTCATCACAATGAGCCTTCAAGTAAGAAAGAGCCGCCGTAACAGACTCTTTCATTACCTCACCGAGTTGTCCAGAGATAGTCAATTTACCTTTTCCACGGCTCAAAGAGGCTTCCACGAAAAGAATCTCGCCACCTGTGGCTGTCCAAGCTAATCCTGTTACAATGCCTGCAATTTCTTCATTTTCATAGGTTTCTTTGTCAAATATAGGAGTGCCTAAAAGTTGTTCTACCACAGCAGGTGTAATTTTTTTGCTATAAGGTTCTTGTAAAGCTATTGATTTAGCTACTTTACGCATTATAGTGCCAATTTTTCGTTCTAAATTTCGCACTCCTGATTCGCGTGTATAGTTTTCAATGATAGTCTGAATGGCACTATCCGTAAAACTTATCTGACTGGCTTTCAAGCCATTTTCTTCTCTTTGCTTGCGAATGAGGTGTTTTTTGGCAATTTCCAATTTTTCTTCGGTAGTATAGCCACTTATCTCAATGATTTCCATTCTATCTCGCAAAGCGGGGTGGATAGTGTCTAAGGTATTAGCAGTAGCAATGAATAGCACTTTGGAGAGGTCATATTCTACCTCCAAATAATTATCGGTAAAAGTACTATTTTGTTCGGGGTCAAGCACCTCTAATAAAGCAGAGGCAGGGTCTCCTTTATAGTCTGCACCGATTTTATCAATTTCATCTAAAATCATTACAGGGTTAGAAGTGCCTGCCTTTTTGATACTGCTAATAAATTTACCAGGCATAGCCCCAATATAGGTTTTGCGATGCCCTCGGATTTCGGCTTCATCGTGCAAGCCTCCCAAAGAAATCCTTGCGTATTTTCTGCCCAAAGCTCTTGCAATGGAGCGTCCTAGTGAAGTTTTTCCTACGCCAGGAGGTCCGTAAAAGCATAAAATAGGTCCTCGTAAATCTTTTTTAAGTTTCAATACTGCCAAATACTCTAAAATTCTTTCTTTAACTTTTTCTAATCCATAATGGTCTTCATCTAAAACTTTTTGGGCATTATGAAGGTCTAAATTATCTTCAGAGTACTCTCCCCAAGGCAAATCTAATAGCAATTCAATATAGTTGAGATTGATAGCATATTCGGGAGAGGCAGGATTAGCACGTTGCAGGCGTACCAATTCTCGCTCAAAATGTTTAGCAACTTGTTCATTCCATTTTTTTTGAGCCGCTCTTTGGCGAAGTTCATCAATTTTTACGCCTCCTGCTTCATCGCCGAGTTCATCTTGCAAAACTTTGAGTTGTTGGCGTAAGAAATAATCTCGTTGTTGTTGTTCTATATCAGAATGAGCTTTGCTCTGTATTTCAAATTTTAATTCCAAAATTTGAATCTCTCGGAGCATAAACTCCAAGAGTTTGGTAGCTCTTTCTACGCCATCGTTGATTTCCAAAAGCAATTGTTTTTCAGGCAATTCGGCATTAAGGTTGGAGGCTAAAAAGTGTGTTAGGAAAGCAAGCGACTCAATATTATCTACGGCAATCTGAGCCTCTTGGGGTATATCAGGATTAAGTTTGAGAATTTTAATCGCCGCATCTTTCAACGAAGCCATTAAGGCTTTCACTTCACGCGTGTAATGCGTAGGGAAGTTTTCAGCAAGCCCTTGAATTTTAGCTACAAAGTAAGGTTCTTCACGCAAGAATTGTTGAATTTCAAAACGCCCACGCCCTTGCACAATGATAGTCATACTACCATCAGGCATATTGATAATTTTAAGAATATGCCCCAGCGTGCCTACAGAGTACAAATCTTGAGCCGTAGGTTCTTCTACTCCTGGGTTTTTCAGAGCTACTACTCCCAACATTTTATCGCCCCTGCTGACTTTCTTCACTAAGCGAATAGCTTTCTTTCGGCTTACTGTAACAGGTACTACTACACCTGGATAGAGTACCGTATTACGTAAAGGCAGAATGCCTATCTCTTCGGGAACTTTCTCATTGTAGTTGGGAGAATTTTCCCCAAAAATAGGAATCACTTCAACGCTGGTATTATTATCTTCATTATTCAGAAAAACAGAATTATTTTTTTTACTTTTTCTTATCATTGTAGAATAATTTTTGCTTATTGTTCAAGAAACTGACAAAAAGTCATTGCTATTTGGGCAGTAAATTTCTTGTTGTTGAGCATATAGCTTTGCTACTAAAATATTCGCTTATATGCTCTATCAAAAAATTTTGCAAAATTACATAGTTTCAATTATTATGCCAAAATTAGTAGCGTTGATAAGAAGGATTTAAGCTAATTTTTTGTAAGTTTTTAGGTAAAAATTTATTTTTTGTTAACTTTACAAGTTGAAAAATCGCAAACTTTATGGGTTTTATACTTGTTCTAATTATCATAAAACTATGATTTATCGCTTAATAACAAGTATTTGCTTTCTGCTGTACTTAACAGGTGCTTTACAAGCTCAACCTGATAAAGTAAAGTCGCAAGGGGTTGTGAAAGTAAAAGACCCTGTAGTAGGTAAGCACCCTGAAAGTGTTTTTGAATTTCCTAAAATCAATACTACCAAATATTATTCAGACGAAAAAAAATGGCAAAAGATTGAAAAACTCGTTAAAAATCGCCAATACAAAGAGGCTTACCCTTTACTTTTTGATTACGTAAAGAATTTTGGTATTGAGAATTTTTATCGCGACGCCGAAAAAATGTGGCTTTTAGCTAAAATGATTGAACTTCTTGATGATTTTGAAGCCTCTAAAAGTTTATACCGAACTATTCTTAAACACCATAGAGGAGATGAAGTAAAAGCCATAGAACTTCACTTTGATAGCATGACGGTCAATCAGCGGAGGTATTATGTACCGATTGAGTATTACTATGAGCTTGTTGAATACAGAAAATTAGTAGATACGCTACTTCCTCCCGAAGCCTTACTTTTAGAAATGGATTTTGCTATTAACTCTACCAAAGCTGACTATGCCCCTACTACTTTTGCCCGACAAAATGACACGCTCCTTATTTTCAGTTCCAAACGCCGAGAAAAGCAAGTAATGGCTATCAAGCGAGAAACCAAAGCCAACGAAGATCTTTATTTTTCCCGAAAAATTGATGGCTCCTGGACAGAAGCTATAGAATTTAAAGGCTTAAATACCGTCTATAACGAAGGCTCAGCACATCTAAGCAAAGACGGCAAAACTTTGTATTTCTCGCGATGCGACGCCCCTGACTGCTATGGAAATTGTGATATTTATGTAGCTTACTTGCAACCTGATAGCACTTGGAAAGTAGAAAACTTGGGCATCAATGTCAATAGTGCAGCTTGGGACTCTCACCCTGCTCTTTCCAAAAATGAAGATACTCTTTATTTTGCCTCCGACCGAATTGGAGGTTTTGGACTTTCAGATATTTATTTCACTTACAAACTCCCTGATGGCACTTGGGCAAAGGCTCAAAATCTGGGACCTACTATCAACACACGGGGAAGTGAGGTAAGTCCTTATGTGCATCCTGTGTATGATGTACTCTATTTTAGCTCTAACGGACATTTAGTAAATTTTGGAGGTTTTGACATTTACAAATCCTACAAACTCTTCGGACGCTGGCAAGAGCCTCTAAATATAGGACCTCTTGTCAATAGTGCTGCCGATGAATATTATTTTACCATAGACCACCAAGCCAAATTTCTGTATTATGCCAAAGCTACCGAAGATGAACCTGATAATCTTAATCTTTTTTCTTTTCCTGTACCTATGGAAGCTAAACCAAATGCAACGGTAGTGTTCAAAGGTAAAGTGGTAGATAAAGAAACAGGAAATCCTTTTCAAGGCATTGTTTCCATTATAGATTTGGATAATGGCGTAGAGATAGCTCCTCAGTATTTACGCCCTGACGGCTCCTATGAATTTGATTTGATAAAAAACAACAACTACCTTATTATTATCACGGGAGATGATTTTTTCAGAATTGAAAAAAAATTTTTCCTCACAGGCGATACAGAAATGGAGTTCAAAGGAGAAGCTATTCGGTTTAACAAGTGGAAATTTGCCTCCTTGGAGTTTGATGGAGGTAGTGCCGAAATCAAGCCAGAAATGCAAGCAGACCTGGACAAAGTAGTTTATTTTATGGCAGACCACCCCAACATTCGCTTAAAAATTAGCGGACATACCGACTCAGACGGCAACGACGAGGCAAACCTGAAACTTTCACAAGCCCGTGCCGATGCTATTAAGAATTACATTATAGAAAAGGGCAAAATCTCTCCCAGCCGCATTGACGCAATTGGCTATGGTAGCACGCGACCCATTGTAGTAGAAAAAACTCCCGAAGATAAAAGACTCAATCGCCGTGTAGAGTTTGAAATCTTAACTAAACAGAAATCCGAATGATTTTAAGGCATTTTAGCCAAAATAAAAAAGACACAAAAATAAATTTGTGTCTTGCAAGGTATTCACCAACTGGCTTTCTTTACACCGGGCAATTTGCCTTCCAGAGCCCATTGCCGAAACAATACTCTTGAAATTCCAAAACGCCGCATATACCCCCTAGGACGTCCTGTTATTTTACAACGATTGTGCAAACGTACAGGAGAAGAGTTACGAGGTAGTTTATCTAAAGCCTCATAATCTCCTGCTTCTTTGAGGGCTTTACGTTTGGCGGCGTAACGTGCTACCAATCTTTCTCTTTTACGCTCACGTGCTTTGATAGATTCTTTTGCCATATTTTAATAAGTGGTTATTTTTTCAAATTTGCAAAAGGCATACCGAATGCTTTGAGCAATTCGTAGGCTTCTTTATCGGTTTCGGCAGTGGTTACGATAGTAATATCCATTCCTGAAATCCGATTGACTTTATCAATGCTAATTTCAGGGAAAATGATTTGCTCTTTTACACCCAAAGTGTAATTCCCTCTGCCATCAAAACTTTTATCACTTACACCTCTGAAATCTCTTACACGAGGTAAGGCAATGGTCATCAATCTGTCTAAGAACTCATACATGATATTTCCGCGAAGCGTAACTTTTGCCCCAATAGGCATATTTTCACGAAGTTTGAAGTTAGAAATAGCCTTTTTGGCAAAAGTAGGAACAGCTTTCTGTCCGGTAATCATGGTAAGTTCTTCAATTCCCTGTTCAACGAGCTTCTTGTCGGCTACGGCTGCACCAATACCTTTGTTAATCACAATTTTGGTAAGGCGAGGCACTTGCATCACAGATTTGTAGCCAAACTGCTCCTTTAGGGCAGGGACAATTTCCTTAAAATACTTTTCTTTCAGCCGAGGAGTAGTTGCCATTATTGTATAAATTCGTTAGTTTTTTTAGAATATCTTTGCAATTTGCCTTTTTCGTTGCGTCTTCTACCTGTACGGGTAGGTTCGCCTGTTTTGGGGTCTATGAGCATAAGATTGCTGATGTGAATACCAGCTTCTTTCTCAATAATTCCCCCCTGAGGATTAGTAGCCGAGGGCTTGACGTGCTTTTTTACCATGTTCAGTCCTTCTACAATAGCACGTTCTTTATCAGTAAGCATCTTAATGACCTTACCTTTTTTGCCCTTTTCATCACCTGCAATCACCAAAACCATGTCGCCAGTTTTGATGTGAAATTTTTTCTGCTTATTGAATTTTCTTTCCATATTGCTTACAACACTTCGGGAGCTAATGAAATAATTTTCATAAATTGTTTTTCACGCAACTCACGAGCTACAGGTCCGAAAATACGCGTACCACGTGGTTCATCTTGGTTATTGAGTAGTACAGCGGCATTGTCTTCAAAACGGATGTAAGAACCATCTTTTCTACGAACTTCTTTTTTAGTTCTTACAATCACCGCACGCGAAATAGCCCCCTTCTTGATATTGCCCGAAGGAATAGCCGATTTCACGGTAACTACAATTTTATCGCCTACGGTAGCAAATTTTTTACCTGTACCACCCAAAATACGAATGCAAAGGACTTCTTTGGCTCCGCTGTTGTCAGCTACATTGAGCCGAGACTCTTGACGTATCATAATTACTTAGCTTTTTCAATAATTTCAACTAATCTCCAGCGTTTGCGTTTGCTAAGTGGTCGGGTTTCCATAATTCTGACCACATCACCAATATTACATTCATTCTTCTCGTCGTGAGCCATGAATTTGGAAGTTTTTTTCATAAACTTCCCGTAGATGGGATGTTTTACCCTACGTTCTACTGCTACGACGATAGATTTTTGCATTTTATTGCTAACTACTTTACCCACTTTTTCTTTGCGGGCATTTCGTACAACGGCAGTCTGTTCCATAATGTTCTTATTTTCCGAGTTCTTTCTGTCTGATAACCGTCTGAATACGAGCTATAACTTTACGAGCCTCACGCAAACGCATAGGATTTTCAATAGGAGCAATTGCATGAGCCATTTTGAGTCTCAAAAGAGCATCTCTTTCTTCTGCCAATTTTTCCTTCAACTCCTCTAAAGAGAGTTTTTTTAGTTCTGATGCTTTCATAGAACATTCAGCATTAAGATTCAACATAATCTCTACGCACAACAAATTTGGTTTTTACAGGTAATTTCTGAGCGGCAAGTCGCAATGCTTCTTGGGCAACTTCTTTTTTTACACCTGCCACTTCAAAAAGAATAGTACCTGGCTTTACGCAAGCTACCCAGTATTCAGGAGAACCTTTTCCCTTACCCATACGCACTTCGGCGGGTTTTTTGGTTACGGGTTTATCGGGAAATATGCGTATCCAAACTTGCCCTTCACGTTTCATTTCGCGTGTCATGGAAATACGAGCCGCTTCAATCTGACGAGCCGTAATCCAAGACGCTTCCAAAGACTTGATAGCAAAAGAGCCAAAAGCAATTTCTGCTCCGCGTGTGGCAATGCCCTTCACACGTCCTTTTTGCTGTTTTCTGTATTTGGTTCTTTTTGGTTGTAACATTGCTCTTTCGGTTTAATTTGTTACCGCAAAGCTGAGTTTTTCTCAATGGTAACGGCATTGGGGCAAAACTCAAACTCTGCTTTTATTTTTCCTTTTTTCTTCTTTTCTTTCCGCCGCCGCTACCGCCTTTCTTGCGACTTTCTCTCAAAGAGGAGGCTTCTTCGGAAAGACCAGGATACAAATTAGGTTTTCCGTAGATTTCACCTTTGAAAATCCATACTTTTACCCCTATTTTTCCATAGACGGTATCAGCTTCAGCTACGGCATAGTCAATATCGGCACGTAAAGTGTGCAAAGGAATACGTCCTTCTTTGTATTGTTCGGAGCGAGCCATATCTGCCCCACCCAAACGTCCCGAAACTTTTATCTTGATACCTTCTACTCCTACTCGCATCGCTGCCGCAATAGCTTGCTTCATAGCTCTTCGGTAGGAAACACGAGCCCTAATTTGCTGAGCAATCGTATCGGCAACTAAACGAGCATCTTTTTCAGGACGCTCTATCTCAAAAATATTGATTTGAACGTCTTTGCCCGTAAGTTTTTTAAGTTCTTCTTTAATTTTATCTACCTCGTTACCGCCTTTGCCAATCACTACACCAGGACGAGCCGTTTGAATGGTAAGCGTAATGCGTTTCAAGGTACGCTCAATAAGAATACGAGAGATACCTCCTTTCGGAACACGAGCCTCTACATATTTACGAATTTTCTCGTCTTCTATGAGTTTTTCAGGGAAATCCTTTCCACCAAACCAATTAGACTCCCAACCTCTGGTAATACCTAATCTAAAACCTATCGGATTCGTTTTTTGTCCCATGGTGTTTATTGATTTACAAGTTTATCCACTGAAGGAGCAAATAATGCGTTTCTATCGTCAATGACAACGGTAACGTGGTTAGAACGCTTGCGAATGCGATGAGCCCTTCCTTGTGGAGCAGGGCGAAGACGTTTAAGCATTCTGCCGTGTCCTACGAAAATGGTTTTTACAAACAAATCAGCATCTTCCAATCTGGTATCGGGGTTATGTTGTTGCCAGTTGGCTACCGCCGAAAGCAAAAGTTTTTCAAGGCTACGAGCGGCATGATTAGGCTGAAATTTAAGTACATTCAAGGCTTGCCCTACTTCCATACCACGAATTAAATCTACCACCAGTTTCATTTTGCGAGGCGAAGTAGGTACATTTCTAAGTTTTGCAACTGCTTCCATACTTTGTTGTTTTTAAGAGGTTTTTCGGAGTGTCCTCCATTCCATATACTACTTTTTACCTTTGTCTTTTTTACCTGCGTGTCCGCGGAAGGTACGTGTAGGAGCAAATTCACCAAGTTTATGCCCTACCATTTGTTCGGTTACATATACGGGAATAAATTTATTGCCATTATGCACCGCAAAAGTATGTCCCACAAAATCAGGTGAAATTGTAGAACGACGCGACCATGTTTTGATAACAGACTTTTTGCCAGACTTTTCCATTTCCAACACCTTCTTGGTGAGTCTGAAATCTACATAAGGTCCTTTTTTGAGTGAGCGTCCCATATTGAAGTTTATTTTTTACGTCTGCTGATAATTAAACGAGTAGAGTACTTTTTCTTATTGCGAGTTTTCTTACCTTTGGCAAGCAACCCTTTACGCGAACGAGGATGTCCTCCTGAGGCTCTACCTTCACCACCTCCCATAGGGTGATCTACAGGGTTCATAGCTACGCCACGTGTGCGAGGTCTAATGCCAAGCCAACGATTTCTACCTGCTTTACCGATTTGTTCGTTCATGTGGTCGGCATTGGAAACTTTGCCCACAGTAGCCATACAAGTTGCAAGTATCATACGCATCTCCCCAGAAGGCAATTTGAGCGTAACATATTTACCTTCTTTGGCAAGTACCTGAGCGTAAGTTCCTGCACTACGAGCCAAACCACCTCCTTTACCTGGTCTGAACTCAATGTTATGCACAATGGTACCCAAAGGCATTTCGCCCAAAGGCAAGGCATTACCCAAGTCAGGAGGAACATTTTTGCCCGATTTGATAGTCATACCGACTTTTAAGCCTTCAGGGGCAATGATATAGCGTTTTTCGCCATCTTCGTATTGTACCAAAGCAATGTAAGCAGTACGATTAGGGTCGTATTCAATGCTTAAAACTTGGGCAGGTATATCAAACTTATCACGTTTGAAATCAATAATTCGGTAACGTCTTTTGTGTCCGCCACCGATATAACGCATAGTCATCTTGCCTTGGTTGTTCCGACCACCCGTCTTCTTCAAGGGGGTAAGCAAAGACTTTTCAGGCTCTGTCTTAGTAATTTCTGCAAAAACAGGAGCTATTCTGAAACGTTGCCCGGGAGTTACAGGTTTTAATTTTTTTACAGCCATTTTTTCTCTTCTTTTTCAGTGAAGCACTATAACCCAATAAAACTACTAATTCGGATTGTTACACATTGCCATAAATATCAATGAAATCTCCTTCGGCAAGACGTACAACCGCTTTTTTGTAGGCTTTGGTTTTACCCGCCATAACGTTGGTTTTGGTATAACGTACTTTGGGTTTGCCTGCATAACGTGCCGTATTTACACTTTCTACGGTTACGCCATACAATCGCTCAATCTCGTTTTTTATTTCAACCTTATTGGCATTCTTATCCACAATAAAAGTGTAGATGCCTTTATCTTGAAGTTTTGAGGCTTTTTCAGAAATAACCGCTTCTTTAAGTATTGTCTTCATAACCTTATTCTTTAACTAAAATTTCCTTCATTTTGGCTACTGCTCCTTCACACAAAATCAATACATCTGCATTCATTACTGCATAAGTATTAAGGTCAGAAGCAGTGATAGTATGAGCTTTGGGTAAATTTCTGCTTGAAAGATATATATTAGGAGCAGGCTCGGGTAGCACAAGAAGTGTTTTTTTATCTTGTAGAGCGAGTTTTTCAAGAATAGCCAAATAATCTTTGGTTTTAGGCTTTTCAAAGTTAAAATTTTCTAAAACTTTGATGGCATTTTCTTGTGCTTTGTAAGTAAGAGCCGATTTACGAGCTAAAATTTTGGTTTTTTTGTTGAGTTTGAAGTCGTAGTCGCGAGGTCTGGGACCAAAAACACGTCCTCCATGGCGGAACAAAGGGTTTTTGATACTACCTTTACGCGACCCTCCTGTACCTTTTTGGCGGTGTAATTTACGCGTAGAGCCATGAATTTCATTTCTTTCTTTGGATTTATGCGTTCCCTGACGTTGTGCCGCCAAGTAATGTTTCACATCTAAATACACAACGTGTTGATTAGGCTCAATCGCAAAGATATCATCAGGCAACTCAATAGTTCTGCCTGTTTCTGTGCCTTGTATATTGAAAATAGGTAATTGCATTGCCGTAAAAATTATTTTTCAATGATAACAAAAGAGTTATTCGCACCAGGTACTGAACCTTTGACAATCAGGAGATTCTTTTCAGGAATGATTTTCAAAACTTTTAGATTTTGGATTTTGACACGTTCGTTACCTGTTCTTCCAGCCATACGACGACCTTTGAACACGTGTCCGGGTGTAGAACCAGGACCCATTGAACCAGGATGGCGTTGGCGATTGTGTTGTCCGTGCGTTCTACCACCTACTCCTGCAAAGCCATGTCTTTTAACTACTCCTTGGAAACCTTTTCCTTTGGAAGTGCCTACTACATCTACAAAATCTCCTTCGGCAAAAACATCTTGTACTGAAAGAGTTTCACCGAGTTGCAGAGGTCTGGAAAATCCTTTGAACTCTGCTAATTTACGTTTCGGGGTTGTTCCCGCTTTTTTGAAGTGTCCGAGCAAAGGCAATGGTGTATTCTTTTCTTTGGCTTCACCAAAACCCAGCTGTACTGCTTCATAACCGTCTTTTTCTTTTGTCTTCACTTGCGTAACTACGCAAGGACCAGCTTCTATAACCGTGCATCCGACAAGTTGTCCATCGGCACTAAAAAAGCTAGTCATTCCGATTTTTTTTCCAATAAGACCTGCCATTGCAATTTTTCGCTTAATTTTCAAAAAATCAATCCCTTACGATAGGGTTTCCGTAAGGGACTGCAAATTTAGGAAAAGTTTTCGGAAGCAAAAAAATTTTTTTGAATAATTTTTCACCAATACAGAATAAAGTTACTTTTTAGCCCTTAAATCCTATTTTCTTATGCGAGCCATCGCAGTATGGTTTCTTTTCCGATGCCCCACAACGACAAAGAAAAGTCTTTTCCTTTTCAATGGTTTGTACCTCTTCACCTATCTTGAGCGTACAACTTCCATAAACCACCATAGGACCATTAGGGATAATTTCTATTTGTGTGTTTTTCTGTTCCATATACTTTGGTTTTGGTGTAAAACTTTCGTATAAGATTCTAAATAGGTACATTTACGTGCCTTTCGGCATGATACGATGAACGTACCAAAGGACCTGCTTCTACATATTTCAAGCCTCTTTTCAAACCTTCTTCCTTATAATGCTCAAATAAATCAGGATGTATGTACTCAACGACTTCTAGGTGCATTTTAGTAGGTTGCAAGTATTGTCCTAATGTGAGGATATCCAAGCCATTAGCTACTAAATCGTCCATAGCTTCATAGACTTCCTCTTTGGTTTCTCCTAATCCCAACATAATACCCGATTTAGTACGCTTACCAAATTCCTTGATTCGGCGGATTTGTTCTAAACTGCGTTCATATTTAGCCTGGGGACGAACCCTACGATACAAACGTTTGACAGTTTCCATATTGTGCGAGACTACCTCTTGCCCCGCTGAAATCATTGTATAAAGAGCATCCCAATTACCTTTTACATCAGGAATAAGTGTTTCAATGGTCGTTTCAGGGCAGAGTTGTTTGGTCAAACGTACTGTTTCGTGCCAAATAGCGGCTCCACGGTCTTTAAGTTCATCTCTATTTACAGAAGTAATTACAGCGTGCTTTACTCCCATAAGTTTGATAGCTTCAGCCACACGGCGAGGTTCATCAGTATCATATTCAGTGGGTTTGCCCGTAGCAACTGCACAAAACGTACAACTACGCGTACATACATTGCCTAAAATCATGAAAGTAGCTGTACCTGCTCCCCAACATTCTCCCATGTTGGGGCAGTTGCCACTTTCGCAAATTGTATGTAGTTTATAGGTATCTACTAATTTTCTCACTTTGGCATATTCGGGTCCTACGGGCAACTTTACACGCAACCAATGAGGTTTCTTGGTTTTATGCTCTTTTTCAGAGGTTACAACAGGTAGTTCTATCATTGTGGTAAATGATTTTTATAAAACTTTTGCAATGTTAAACAATTTCGCAGGTGAAAAGTTAGAAAAAATATTTTTTTGACACAAATTTCAAGGTTATTTGATGAACTATTATAAAGTGAGTCATAAAAAGTGAGTCATAAAACGAACATTTTGATATATTTAGGAGTTACGCACTCTAAAATTAGTAAGATTTTGCTTGAGAAAACAAGCTAGTAGATTTTCTCTAAATTGATACCCATTAGCAATTACTTGATTGATAACCTTCCCTTCCAAAATAACAAAAAACCTTAAAACTTTATAAGTAATGCAGAAGGAAAAAAGTATCTTTCTGCAACAGGATTATAGGTATTATCTATACTTTTTACGTCCTTAGGGCTTTGTTTGGTAATTTGCTGATTTCTTTCTAAAACTTCAAAAAGTTTGATGTTATCAAAAGGTATCTGAATAATGCCTAAACTTTCCGTTTCCAACAGCCAAAAAGTTTTATAGATTTCTAAAAGTTTGCCTTCCAGAATGTTGCCGTCTTTGAGAACTATCTGATATTTTCTGCTAATTTCTTGGGCTATTCCACTGCAAGACAGACAAAAAAGAAATGAAAAGATAATAGCAAAATTTTTCACAAAAAGTAAGTTTTATTTTCAAAAATAGAATTTTCGTCAAAAACTTACAAAAGGCACAACAAAATTTTTGCAGGCTGATGTTTATTTGTGTATATTTGTGAAGTTAGCAACCACCTACCATGAAACACTTTAATTTAATATTTTGTATAATTTTTGGTCTATTTCAAAGCAATTTGCATGCTCAAATTTTAGCGGAGGGTAGAGTCTTGCAAGGACGAGTAGTAGATAAAGAAGGAAATGTATATTCAGGAAAACTCAAATATGATACTGAAAAACAAACCGTAATGATTGAAACAGGCGGAGTTACTAAAACTTTCAGTGCAAGACAAGTGGAGTATTTTGAATTTTTTGATGAACGTGTGCAAGTTGGTAGAAAGTTTTTAGCATTACCTTATCAGAGTAATCCGAATATCAATTACGAAACAGTGCAATTTTTTGAGTTGATTTATGAAGGCAAAAAAGCTACCCTTTTAGGCACAGAATATTTAGAAACCCGTATGAATCCTCAACCAGGTTGGGGCTGGTATGGAATGGGAGCTACTACATTTTCCTATCGTATTGTAACTGAATTTTATGCCTTAAAACCCAATGGAAAAATCGTCAAACTGAAAACTAACAAGAAAAAACGCTTTTTTGAGCAAATGCAAGAACCACGCCTGACAGAGTTTATCAAAAAAAATCGTTTGAGTCTGCAACAACGTTCAGATATGGTTCGTATTTTTGAATATTACAATAGTTTATAGATATGGCAGAAAAAACAACCAAAAAATATAGCTTGCTCAAACGCATTCTATATTATTTCCGTATAGATTTCACTACTATTCAAGGTAGGCTTACAGGAGGTTTCCTTTCTATGGCTCTGATTTCGTTCATTCTTATTCAAGGGGCGAATTACCAATGGGGATTGATGCTCAAAAATAGGAATTTTGTCTTGGAACGCATCATTCCTGTAAAATTTTTTAGTTCGGCTCTCAATGATAAAGTCCAAGAAAGTATTGTAGCCGTAGAAAAGGCTTTTGTTTTCAACGATGAGCAGTTTTTGAAAGAGTACGAAAATATTTGGCTTAATGGTGTGAAAGCTAATCGCGACTCTTTGGAGAAATACGTAAAAATTACCCAAAATAACACCGTTTCTGTACTTTTTTCCAAAATTGATAATCAACTCGCTAACTTGAAAGCCGAACTCAACCAACTTAAAAGTGTATATATACGCCGTAAGCAAATTGTAGGAATAGATAATGTCAATCAGCGATTGCAAAAATCCTTGCAAACAGATGTAGCTTTGATTGTTTCGGATATACGCAAAACTGCCGAAGAAATTATCAATCAGCAGGATAACACACAAAAAGAATATGATGAAGCCTATCAGAGTTTAGCCTATTGGCGAGATTGGATTGTAGCAGGCGAGTTTCTAATAGCCGTAGCCGTAGCGGCATTTGTTGGCTCGGTACTCATTTTGCTCATTCTACGGCGTATTCGTAGCATGCGAGATAGTTTGCGTACCCTTTCACGAGGAGATATCCCTTCACAAATTCCCGAAGCCAAAGATGAACTAAATTCTATGATACAGGCAATAAACGAACTTGCCCAAAACCTACAAGGAATTAAAACTTTTGCCCTTGAAGTAGGGCAAGGTCGTTTTGACTCAGACGTGGCTGTTTTTGGTGGTAAAGGAGAACTTGGAACTTCACTTGCCGAAATGCGGAATAGTTTGAAAGCTGTTTATGAACAAGAACAATTACGCACTTGGGCAACCACAGGACTTGCCCAAATTTCAGATGTTCTTCGCCGCAATACCGATAATTTGGAGAAACTCTGTACCGAAGTAATTTCTGAAACAGTGCGTTATTTGGGGGTTAATCAAGGGGGAATATTTGTACTGAATAAAAATGAAAGAGAACCCTATCTGGAACTTAAAGGTATGTATGCCTTTGACAAAAAGAAAAGTATGCAAAAACAAATTCGTTTGGGAGAAGGTTTATTAGGGCAAGCCTTTTTAGAAGGTGGAGTAGTGCATATCAAGCAAGTTCCTCAAGACTATGCTTTTGTGAAATCAGGTTTAGGTAACTTGCAACCTAAAAGTATTTTGATTGTACCCCTGGAATACAACGAAGAAGTTGTAGGTTGCTTTGAGTTGGGAAGTTTCAATGAGTTTAAGCAATATCAAATTGATTTTGTCAAAAATATTGCAGAAATAACAGCTTCTACTATCGTTTCTGTGTTCTCAAATGATGAAACTCGTCGTTTAGTATTAGAAATGCAATCCAAAGCAGAGGCTATTCGGAAGCAGGAAGAAGCCTTACGGAGCAATACCGAAGAACTTGTTCATTCTCGCGAAGAGCTGGAAAAAACACTAAGTCAAACTGAAAAAGAAGTAGCTAAACTACGACTCATTTTGGATAGTGTGAGCGATGCTATTTTGGTGTATTCTGAAAAGGGTATTATTCAGTTTGCCAATCGTCAGGCTGAAAATATGTTTGGCTACGATTCAGGAGAACTACAAGAAACCAGCATTAGAAACCTTTTGGATATTTTACCTGACGAAATTCGTAGTGATTTTACCGCTACACGCACTCGCCGTGCCGAAGGAGTAGCTACCAAAGATGTCAGAAAAATGAAGGCAGTTACTAAAAATGGTTTTCGCTTTGATGTACAAATGCAAGTAAAAAATTTTGAAACAGGGCAAGAAAGGCTATTAGTAGCTACTATTCAGAACCTTTCAACAAACTTAGGTACAAATTAAAAAAGCAACATCCTCAAAAATAGAGATGTTGCTTTTAAAAAAAATTTTGGTTCTTTGTTTATTGAGGGATTTTCAATACCATGCCTACTTTAATCAAATCAGGGTTGCTCCCAATAACATCTTTATTGGCTTCATAGATTTTGGTGTATAAAGCACCATTACCAAGCAATTTTTGAGCAATACCCCAAAGTGTATCCCCAGGTTGAACGGTATAAGTTTGTTTTTCTGCTTCTGCTTTGCGTACTTCTTCGGCGATTCTTAAACCCGTGATAATTTTTGTTAAGCCTTCTACGTTTTGCACATCAGACAAAACGGCTTGCTTATCAGCGGCGGTTTCTACTTCACCACGAATAGTTACTTCTGTGCCATTCACGATTACCTCTAAATCGCGAACTCTGCCTCTTACGGCTTCTTCTACTTTGGCTTTGAGGGCTTTTTCAGCCATTTCTTTCAAATCAAACATAATCGTAGGGGTTAGGTTATTTGGCTTCAAGTTAGATATAATTTTTTGATTAAGCAATTTTTTTCGTTGAAATAGACAATTTTCTCTACGAAATTTTACTTTTCGGAGTTATGAATAAACTTGCTTGATAGCTTTCAGAATCAGTTCGCAAGACTGCTCGATTTCTGTTTCGGTAATGGTGAGCGGTGGGGCTATTCGCATAGCATTATCGCAGAAAAGAAACCAATCTGTAATTACACCCAAATCAAGAGCTTTGTCAATGATTTTTTTGAGCAAATTAAAACTTTCAAACTCAACTGCCATAAGTAAGCCCTTGTAGCGAATCTGACGAATTTGAGGGTGTTTGAGGTAAGAGAGAAAAAGTTGTGCCTTACTTTCTGCTTGCTCGGCTAATTGTTCGCTTAAAATAATTTCCAAAGTAGCCTTTGCCGCTGCGGCGCTCACGGGGTGTCCTCCAAAAGTAGTGATATGCCCTAAAACAGGATTATACGTAAAACTTTGCATTACAGCTCGGTTAGCTACGAAAGCCCCTATGGGCATACCTCCCCCCATACCTTTGGCAAGCACCAAAATATCAGGCACAATGCCAAAATGCTCAAAAGCCCATAATTTACCTGTTCTGCCAAAACCTGCTTGAATTTCATCTAAAATGAGCAAAGCTCCTACCTGCTTACATCTTTTAGCAAGTTGTTGAAAATAATTGCTACAAGCAACCTTCACCCCTGCTTCCCCTTGTATAGTTTCAATGATTACACAAGCTGTTTTTTCTGTGATTTTTGTCAAATCCGAGTAACTGCCATAATGAATATGCTTCACGCACGGCAAAAGAGGACGATAAGCTCGCTTAAAATACTCATTGCCCCCAACTGACAAAGCCCCTTGCGTAGAACCATGATAAGCATTGTAACAACTAATTATTTCACTTCTACCCGTGTAACGCTTAGCAAGTTTCAAAGCTCCTTCTACTGCTTCGCTTCCTGAATTGGTAAAATACACATTATCAAGATGATTGGGCAAGTTTTCAACTAATTTTTGAGCCAAAAGCACTTGCGGACTTTGCACATATTCGCCATAAACCATGAGGTGTAGATACTTTTGTAACTGGTTTTCAATAGCTTCTAAAACTTTGGGGTGGCGATGTCCTACATTGCTTACACTAATGCCTGAAATTAGGTCTATGTATTTTTTGCCACTAGGGGCATACAAATAAATGCCTTCAGCTTTTTCAATCTCTAAAAGTAACGGTGAAGGCGAGGTTTGAGCCACGTACCGCAAAAATAATTCTCGCTGAGAAATTGACATCTATTTATCAGTAGAACTTGTTTTATCTTCAAATTTGAACTGAAAACGTTCCGATTGCTCAATAGCGTCCATTACTTGAGCTAAAATATTTTCTACACTATCTTCATAATTGATAGCCAAAGGTTCTTTGAACGTAACAGAAAGTTGAACGCCTGTTTTTTTCAGAAAAAGCCCTTTTTTATCAAAGGCTCGTCGAAAACCATCAATAACCACAGGTACTACTACAGGCTTAAATTCCTTGATGATGTGAGCTGTTCCTTTTCTGCCTGGTGCAAAGGCTTTGGTAGTTCCTTGCGGAAATGTAATTACCCAGCCTTCTTGCAAGGCTTGTCCTACGTTTTCTACATCTTTCAAATCCACTTCCCGCTGAATAGCTTTACCTGCCTCTCTCCAAGTACGCTTTACTTTGATAGCCCCTACATACGCAAATATACGAGGTATTAAGCCTGCTTTCATAGTCTCTTCGGCGGCTACAAAATAAACATTACTGCGAGGACGAAGCAGATACAAAGGATTACGATGATTTTTGGTAATTTTAGAACCTACGGTACAAAAAATGTGGAGCATCGTAATCACATCCGCAAAATAAGTCTGATGATTAGAAACAAACAAAACTCCTTTTTGAGGCAGTTTTTCTAAAATTTCACGTCCCTTTACGTGAGTTTTGTTGAGCCAATTCAAACGTGGGAAAGTAAGGCTACCAATCAACGAAATAAGCAGTTTTTTCAGCGGTATAATATGACCAAAAGAGTCTTTTTTGATAAAAGGCAGTTGAATTGATAGTTTCATAACTATTTCGTTTTCATCTTGAAAACTCACGAAACTTCTTGCCAAAACATCTAACTTATTGAATCTTTGTCTCTTGCCTTGCAACAAGGCTCATTTGATTGATACAAATATACGAATTTGCAACTTCAACAACGCTATTTTATAATTTCTTACTCTTTTTCCAAAAATTTTTGCCAGCTCTTTCAAAATTTTTTCATAATATCCTTTTAATCTTGCCTGTGGGAGTTTGTTCAAAGTGGCTCTTATACACAATAGATTTAGGTACGTAATACTTGTTTTCGGAAAACTTAGCAATTTGAGTTAAGATTTTTTGTTCTTTTTCCACACTCCATAGAGCATTTTCCACGCAAAGCACTAATTTCTGACCTAATTTTTCATCAGGTACGCCAATGCAAAAAAAACGATTATGGATATTTTCAAGTTCAAAAACTTTTTCTATAATTTTTTCCACATTTTCCAACTGAATTTTTACTCCTCCGCTGTTGATAACATTGTCCCAACGCCCTACTACTCTAAATTTACCTTCCCCAAGTATTTCAACTACATCATTCGTTGCAATTTCCTGAAAATCAGTAGTTGGTGAGGTTATACACAAACAATTACGTTCATCTGTACGCACGCGTACTTGCTCCAAAGTTGTGAAATAATCACTTTTAGCTTTGCCATTCAAAGCACATATAGCTATGTGAGTGAGCGTTTCGGTCATACCATAAGTGTGGAAAATAGGCACTTTGAGTTTTTCAATATTTTTTCTTAAAGTGTCGGAAATGCTTGCTCCTCCGAGAATGATAGTACTTTGCTTATGGAAAAGTTTATGGATTTTTTCAGGATTTTGTTCTAAAATGGTTTGCATTTGCAAAGGCACAAAAGCGGCAAAATCAATTTTTCGATTAACCTCTAAATTTTGTAGAGGATTGCTGGTAGGTTCTTGCAGAATGATATGCCAACAAAGTTCCATTCCACGAACAAGCATCATTTTGCCTGCAACAAATTCAGTTGGCAAACATAACAAGGCTACTTCTCCACCTTTGAGTTGAAAGGCTTTTTGAGTAAGTTGCACACTGGCAAGTAGCTGGCGGCGATTTACAGAAATAATCTTGGGCGTACCTGTTGAGCCTGATGTCTGAAAGTTAAAAATTTCTTGCTCGCTCCACCATTCTTTGCAAAATTCAATAACTTTGTTCAGCCAATTAGGCAAAAATTGGTCGGGGGAAAAATTCAGGCAGTCTTGTTTATTCCAAGAAATATCTTGATAGTATAGCCGAAAATCTCCTTGCTTTCGCAGAATTTTTATCATTATTTTGTGAGTGTGTTTGTATTTTCGTTACAAAATGCAAAACTATGACTAAATTAAGTGTAAATATCAACAAATTTGCCACATTACGCAACGCACGAGGAGGAAACAATCCTAATATTATCAAAGTTGCCCAAGATGTGCAAAATTTCGGTGCTAACGGAGTAACTGTTCATCCTCGTCCCGATGAACGTCATATTCGTTACCAAGATGTTTTAGACATTGCCCCACTGATTTACACAGAATTTAATATTGAAGGTTATCCTGATAAACGTTGGTTGGATTTGGTGTTGCGAGTAAAACCTACGCAAGCTACTTTGGTACCTGATGCCCCAAACGTACTCACTTCCAATGCAGGTTGGAATGTAATAGCTAATCAGAGTTTCCTGCAAGAGATTGTAAAGACGCTTCAAAGTGAAGGTATTAGAGTTTCTATTTTTGTAGAAACAGATTTGGCTAACATTGAAAAAGTTGCTGAAATTGGAGCAAAACGCATAGAACTCTACACTGAGCCTTATGCTCGGCAGTATGCTGAAAATCCGCAAAAAGCAGTAGAACCTTACATCAAAGCCGCAGAGTTTGCCCGAAGTTTAGGTTTGGAAGTCAATGCAGGACACGATTTGAGTTTGAACAACTTGGCATTTTTGAAAAAAAATATTCCTTTTCTTGCAGAAGTTTCAATCGGACACGCCCTCATTTGTGATGCCCTGTATTTGGGTTTGGAAAATACTATCCAACTCTACTTACGAGCTTTGGAACAAGGGAATTAACTTATTCCAGCTATTTTGCATTTTTTTGCAATTCTTTCCGAATAAGATTTTCACAATGTTGTAGAAGGGTTTCAGCGTTAGAAAAATCCTTTTGAGAAAGTGGAGGGAAAATCTTTACTCGCATAGTAGCAAAAGGCTCAATGGGAATGCGTTTGACTGTCCAGAAGTTTTCCAGAGCTATCGGAACAACAGGGGCTTCGGGCAAAATTTCACAGAGTTTCACAAAACCTGCCGCCTTGAAAGGACGAACTTCGTTGCTGTATCGGTTGCGAGTACCTTCGGGGTAGATGTATGCCGCCCAATTGTTTTTCTTTACTTTCCATGCAAATTCTTCAATAGCTTTTAATGCATTGACTTTTTGGTTTCTATCA